>JAHEIK010000046.1:0-10069 GCA_024639415.1 Planctomycetota bacterium | reverse complement strand
AAGATCGTCGGCGTGCCTGGGCACTAACTCTCCCGCTCCCTCACGTCCAACGGCTGCGTGGCTGCACCTCTGCTCGAAGGGGCATAGGGAGAGCTGTAGGGGCATCCCGAACCCTGAGTCTGCGAAGGGTGAGTGGTTGCCCGACCCGTCCGGCCTCGCAAGGCGCCCCCGACAACGCACGGGCCGGGCAACCACTCCCCTGCGCTTCGCGCAGTCTCGGGATGCCCCTACACGCAGGGCGTACGGCGAGAGCCGTGAGGTAGAGCGAGTGAGGGAGTAGGCCCGGAATTGCCAACGCCCCCGCGACTCCTGTCTCGGGGGCGTGTCTCGGGGGCGCCAAGCGCAACGGAACGTGCCCAGGGGGCCTATTCCTCGTCGCCCTCCTGGGCGGCTTCCGCTTCGGCCTTCTTGATGGCCTTGCGCGACTTCACCTTGAACTTGGTGCGGACCTTCGGGAGGCCGAGGACGGGGTCGCCATCCTCCCACTTGTCCTGGTCCTTGAGCTTCTCGATACGCTCCCAGCGCGACAGCACGCTGCGCTGGCGCTCGAGGGTGTTCTTCAGCTTGAGGCTCTTGTGGATCGACATATCGGGTTCTCCCGCGAATTCGCGCGCGAAGCCGGAGAGTATGGCGTCGACCGCGCCCGGCAGGCCTGAAATTCCGGAGCGCCGCACGGGGGGCGTCCAGCCGGCGAGGCTCTAGCGCGCCGCCTTCCAGGCCGAGAACTCCGGCCAACGGAAGGGATCCTCCATGTGGATATGGAGCATCTTCAGGCCGGATTTCCGGAGGTAGCTCTTGGCCTGGGTCTCCGAGTGGAAGGGGCCGATGTCGATGACCAGCCGCCCGCTCACCCGGTACATGTGGATGTTCTTGCGCTTGAGGCCGTAGTCGCGCTTGAGGACGCCCGCGATCTGCGCCGGATCGATGGACTTGCGCGTCGCCTTGTCCAGCAGCGGCAGGTCGCCACGGATGGCGATGAGGTCGCGGCCGGAGCGGCGCTCGATCTTGGTGTCGTCCTCGCTCGGGCCCGAGCGACCCGCCGAGAGGCCCAGCACGAAGCTCAGCACCAGGAGCAGGACCACGGCGCTCGAGCCGAGCAGGATCTGGCGGCGGTTGAGCTGCAGCACGTCTTCTTCGCTCTGGGAGCGGGCCCTCGGTGCCTTCTTCGGCTTGCGCTCTTTGGGCACACGCCGACCGCCACGACCGCTGTCGCGCTTGGAGTTCTCGTCGCCGTCGTCGTCGCCGAAACGGAAGACGTCCAGAAGATCGGTTGCTTTACGCGCCATGCCCTTCCCGAAGCGTGGGAGCCACGTCACGTTAGGTCGGAGGGGGGACGCGCAGGATTGAGCGCGCTCAGCCCTGACTTGTGGGGTCGGCGTCGAATTCTTCGCGATGGGCCTGCGCCGCTGCGGCCATCTCGACCGCAGCACGCAGTGACGATGCCGTCGCGCGTCCCTTGCCGGCCACGTCGAAAGCGGTTCCGTGATCGACCGAGGTGCGCACGAAGGGCAATCCGAGCGTGATGTTGACTCCACGTCGGCGCGCGACGCTCTTCACGGCAGGCAGCGCCTGGTCGTGATACATGGCGAAGACGGCGTCGTAGCGGCCCTCGACGGCCGCGGGGATGCAGCCGTCGGCCGGCAGGGGGCCGTCGGCCTCGACGCCCCGGGCCCGGGCCGCGGCGACCGCCGGCGCGATCAACTCCGCGTCTTCGCTGCCGAAGAGCCCCTCTTCGCCGGCGTGCGGGTTGAGACCGCACACCGCGATGCGCGGTCGCCGCGGGCCGAAGGCGCGCGCCGTCTCGCGCGCCAGGAGCACCAGGTCGCTCGTCAGGCGCTCGATCGACAGCAGGCCGGGCACGCTGCGCAGCGGCACGTGGATGGTGGCCAGGGCGACGCGTAGTCGCTCGCCGACGAGCATCATCAGCACGCGCTGGCCCCCGGCCCGCTCGCAGAGCGCCTCTGTGTGCCCCGGGTGCGTGATGCCTGCCGCGTGCCAGGCGGCCTTGTGGATCGGGCCGGTCACGACGGCGTCCACCGCCCCGCTCAGCGCCAGATCTGCTGCCTGCAGGACCCAGCCGTGGCAGGCGGCGCCGGCGGCGGCGGAGACCGTGCCGTACGCAGGGAGCTTCTCCAAGCGCTCCGTACCGCTCCAGAGGGCCGTGGCCCCAGGGTGGTCCGGCACGTCCTCCGGCGCGGACACCGTGGTGGGCAGGGCGGCTGCGGGTACGTGCCGCAGCTCCCGCTCCAGGGCCGCTGGATCGCCCAGGACCAGGAGGCGGGCGCTCCGGGGCGGGTCGGCCAGCAGGCGCAGCGCGATCTCCGGGCCGATGCCGGCCGGATCACCCAGGGTCAGGGCGAGCAGGGGCAGGTCGCTCACGAGACCCTCCTCCGGCGGTGCAGGAAGACGTCGAGCGGCAGCAGGGCAATGGCGAGCCAGAGCGGCAGCGGCCAGTGCTCCCGCCGGACCACGCGGTGGACCAGGGGTAGCGAGGCAGGGAAGCGCGCCGGGCGGATCAGCGCGGCTCCCAGCGCGGCGGCCAGGGCTTCGGGGTCGCCGGCCTGGGGCAGCGGCTGCGGCAATGCGTGGGCGAGGTAGGAGACCGGCGGCAGGGCGGGGCCGTCCACGATGGAAAGCTCGAGCCTGCACAGGCTGCCGGCCGTCGCCGCCGGTAGCGCCTGCGCGCTGCCGCTGTCCTCGGGAGCGAAGCGTCCGACGGCCTGGACCCCGGACGGACCGTGCCAGCGCACCTCGAGCAGGCCCGTGCTCGCACCGTGGGGCCAGTCCACGTGCAGCAGCGCGCCGTCCGGACCAGCGCTCACGCGCGCCGTGGGCAGGTAGCCGAACGCACCGCGCGGCGCCATCACCGAGCGCGCGGCCTGTCCGAAGAGGCGGCCGAGAGGTTCCCAGGCCGCTGCGCCCTCATCGTCGGGCGGCAGCGTCCACTGCAGGACGCGACCGAGTCCCGCGCGCTGCGCGGCCAGGACCGGCCGGCCGTCGGCACGCTCGAGCAGGACGGCCGCCGCCGCGGTCGGCACGACGCGGCGCGGTGCGCCCACGTCAGGCCAGGTCGTCTGCTCCAGACCACGGAGCGCCTCGTGCGGGCGCACGAAGCGCAGCGGCAGTCGGCGCTCCACCGGGGCGGGCTTGGGTGCGGTCTTCGGCGGCGGCTGGTCTTCGGTGCGGGGGCGCGGGGGCGGCGCGGGCTCGTCCTGCTCGGGGGTGCGCGGCGGCCGTGGGTCCTCCTTCTCGCGCAGGCGCGCGTCGATGGCCTTGGCCTCGGCCGTGCGCTGCGCGGCAACCTGCTGCGTGTCGCGCGTCAGCACGACGGGGATGTCCCGCGGCGTCGCGGCCTTGATCACCCTGCCGCTCGCGGCCCACTGGACGATGTCGCGCAGCTGATCCATGCGGGCGCCGCTGCCGATGCCGATGGCGGTGATCGTGATGCCGCGTCGTCGCATGGGCTTGACGATCGGCCCGAAGATCGGGCCCGGCGGCGACTGGCGCCCGTCCGTGAGCAGGATGAGGTGCAGGATCGGCGAGCGCTCCTTCGTCAACACTTCCCGCGCCCGGCGCAGGGCGCCTGCGATGTTCGTGCCTCGGCCGCCCGCTTCGACCGTGCTCAGCCAGAGCGGTAGCGCCGAGGCACCCCGGGCGCTGCGCGGCGCGACGTCGAGCGTCACATCGTCGGCGAACGTGATCACCCCGATGCGGTCCCACGGCGAGAGGGCCCGGGCTGCCTCTTGGGCACCGAGGAGCGCCATGGCCATCTTCGGGCCCACCATGCTCGGGCTGCGGTCGATGACCAGCAGCAGCGTGATGGGGCGGGCCTGCTCGGGGCGCCGCTCCGCCTTGAGGCCCGGACCCTCATCCGGCTCCGGAGGATCGATCTCGGGCGGCGGCGGCTCGGGCGGGGTCGGCTCGGGCTCAGGCTCCGCCGGCGGCTTCGGTTCCGGCTGCGGGATCAGCGGCAGGACCTCGCGCAGCGGGGAGCGTGCGAGCGGAGCCCACGCGCTGGGATCCGTGCCGGGCTCCAGCACCAGGCCGAGTCCGTCGCGGACACGGCTGGCGAGCAGCAGCGCCGTCTCGGGCGCGAGGCGGCCCAGCGCCGCGGCGTCTGCGATGACCAGGTCCGGCAGCGCGCCGGGATCGGTCAGCAGGCTGCCCAGGGCGGCGGGCGCGGCGTTGGCGACCTGCAACCCCTGCGCGCTCAGCGCCTTGCGCCAGGGCGAGGACGGCGCGGCGCCCAGCACACTCACGACGCGTGGCGGTGCACCGACCTCGACCAGCCGACGCGCGTGCGCGAGTGGGCTGCCGTCCTCCGCCTCCAGCGTGACCCCCAGTTCGTGCAGCCCGGGCTCCAGGTCCAACTCGTCGAAGTGCACCTCGCTCGGGACGGCTGCGCCCGCGCGGGGCACGGTCTGCGCCACGTCGCCGTCGACGCGCAGGACGGCGCGTCCGGCCGCGTCCTGAGTCCCCTCGAGGGCTGCGCGCACGCTGAAAGGGCCGCGCACGACGTCCGGCGCATCCAGCGCAGCGATGCGGGCGCCGGGCGGCACGGACGGAGCCGTCGCGGGAACGGCGGCCGCCGTCACCCCGACGCCGCTCTCGCGCAACGCCTCCGCGGCCTGCCGCAGACCGGCCAGGCCCTCCCGGCCATCGGTGACGAGCAAGATGCCGCCGCCTTCGCCACCGGCGAAGGCGAGGCGTGCCTTGGCCAGGGCGGCGGCCACGTCACCCTCGAAGTCGAGCGTCGTCGTGGCCAGCCCCGCGCGCTCAGCTGCCCGGCTTGCCGCCTCGCGCGCGGCGTCCGCTTCCTCTGCTGTGCCTGCGGGTAGCCGCGACGACCGGTCGATGGCGACCACCAGCCGCCGCGGACGCTCCTCGCGGTACGTGTCGTGGGGACCGGCGAGCGCCGCGACCGCCAGGGCCAGCACCAGCGTGCGGGTCACGCTGCGCGCGACGCGTCTGCCGCCCGAGCCCGGCACGCGCAACTCGAGCAGCGTGACGATGCCCGCGAGGAGCGGCACGGCCAGCAGGAGCAGGGGCTGGTCGAAAGCGATCAAGGCAGGGTCCGTTCGCCCGGGGGCAGTCCACGGGTGCGGGTGCGCAGACGGAGCCGGTGCATCACCACGATCGGCTGTCCTACTCCGCCTTGGCCTTGACCAGGATGGGATCGCCCCAGTCCGCACGGTCCAGCGTCATCAGCTCCTTGCCGAAGCCGACCTCGAGCACGAGCGTCTTGACGCCGCGCACGTCGAGCGGCCCGACCGCGCGCGGCTTCTCTCCGCCACGCACGCCCTGCGCCTCCCACAGGACCTTCCCGTCGCCGAGGATGCGCGCGTCGACGTTGCCCTTGCGGCCGGCCGCGCCCCCGGCGGTGAGCACCTCGTCGTCGATGCCGAAGCTGGAGCGGAACTGGGCGTACTTCGCAGCGAGGGGAATCGTGATGATGCTGTGGCTGTTCACCCCGAAGCCGTGGCGGAACGTCTCACCACCCATGCGCAGCGGGCAGCCCGAAGCGCGGCGGTCCACGCGCGTTCCGAACCAGCGCTCGAGGTAGGCCGGGTCGACGAGGCCTTCCGGGTCGGCATGGTACGGCTTGCGCGTGCTGGTGTGCGGGAGCTCGGACGCGTAGTCGAACCGACCGCCTTCCCAGCGCACGAAGCGCAGCGCCGCGAAGCGCGCGGTGAGCGCCGTATCCGGTACCGAGCGCAGCGCCACGCGCAGGCCTGCCTCGACGAGGCCGAGCTTCGTCACGGCCAGCCGTGAACCGTTCGCCAGCTCGACTTCGGCGCGCAAGCCGGTCAGCGGCTCGAGGACCTCGTTCTCGAGATGCAGCAGCTTGAGATCGCTCCACGCCACACGTCGTGTGCTGCCGCGCTTGGACTCGAGCACGACGTGCTCCTTCGTCGCCTCGAGGACCGTGCCGGCGTACTCGTCGCCGGTCATGTCGTAGGCCACGTCGCCTGCGTCCGGGCGGGGATGCTCGCCGGCCAGGTCGTGGCAGGGGCCGGCGTCCGCAGGTACGGACTCCAGGGTGAGGATCTGCTCGAACAGCAGCGCGAGTACGCCCAGGCCCGTCACGTCCAGGTTGAAGCCGTCCGGCACGGGGCCGGCGAAGCGGCCCACGAGGCGTTCGCCCCCGACGAGGTGCGCTCGGAAGCGGGGGGCGTCGGCGGGCTTGCGCTGCGTCCCTTGGAAGGCCAACTGGAGGACTTCGTCGAGAGCGAAGCTGCGCGTCGGCGTGGCTCCCTCGGTGCGCAGGGTGAGGCTCTGCGCGTCGAGGGAGGCGAGCGTGCCCTCCACGCGCGACAGATCCAAGGTGCGCAGCGCAACCCGGGCGCCCTGCGTGGGGGCGGACACGGCCTCGCCGGCGGCTCCGACGAGCAACAGGGCCAGGAGGGGCAGGACGGCGGCGACGGTCGCGGGAACCGGGTTTCTCATGGGGCAAGTGTCGAAACGGCCGGGAGCTCCGTCAAGCGGGGTCACTGCGGGCCGGGCCGGGCGCCCTGCGCAGGATCCGCCCACGAGGACGATTGGCTTCCATGTGACCGCCTTTGCTTCTCCGCCGCCACGCGCGTACCTTGAGACTTCCGGCCTGCCGCGAGGAGACTGCGTCCGCAGCCCTCATCGCTCGGTGCTGCCCAGGGTGCGGGATTCATCCATCCATGACGATCGATTCGAACACCGCCCCGCGCCTACGGCTGACCTGGCACGGAAGATCCGTGGTCGGCTGCGTCCGCAAGAACAACGAGGACTCCCTGTGGGCCGGCAACCTCGGGGCCGGCGCCAAGGGTGCCGGAAGTACGGATGAGCCCGAGCACGACGCCGCCATGGACGGGGCGGGCGCGCTGACGCCGCCCGGTGTCCTGCTCATGGTTGCGGACGGCATGGGCGGTGCCAAGGCCGGCGAGGTCGCCAGCGGCATGGCCGTGCAGATCGTCCGCGAAGAGATGCACGAGCGGTCCGGCGCGGACGGCATCCCCGAGGCAGGCGACGAGGCGCTCGGCGACACCTTCAGCCGCGCCGTCGAGCGGGGCAACGAGCTGATCCGCGCCGAGGGCGCCAGCAATCCCAGCCGTCAGGGCATGGGCACGACGCTCACCGCCGTGTGGGCCTTGGGCGGCCAAGGCACGATCGCGCACGTAGGTGACAGCCGCGCCTACCTGTTCCGCAAGGGCAACCTCGCGAAGTTGACCAAGGACCAGAGCCTGGTCGAGAAGCTGCTCGAGGACAAGATCATCAGTCCGGAGGAGGCGCAGCGCATGGGCGCGCGCAACATCATCCTCCAGGCACTCGGCAGCGAAGAAGAACTCGAGGTCGCGCTCTACCGCACGGAGCTGCGGGCGGGCGACACGCTCATCCTCTGCACCGATGGGCTGACAGGCGTCGTCGAGGATCCGGATCTCGAGGAGAGTCTGCGCCAGGGCGGCAGTCTGGCCGAGATGGCCCAGCGGCTCATCAAGGCGGCCGAAGACGGCGGCGGTCCCGACAACATCACGGTCATCCTCGGCCGCGTCGAGAACGAGCACCAGGCCGCGTCCTGATACGGCCGTGCGGAGCGCTGCGAGTCGAGTGCGTTTCGACGAGAACGTCGATTGGTGCGCAAGTCGTTTGACGCGCAGCGTTTGCGTTCTTTTTGCCGAACACCCTCCCCGGCCGCGCGTATGAACGACGTAGAGTTGGGGTTTCCGTTTCGCAGGGGAACCCGTGGAGCCAAGCCGGGTCTAACCGTGCAACAACACCACGACCGTCCGAAGAGCCGAGATCCGGACCTCGATGTCCTCGAGGCCTTCCGTGCCGGGCGTGAGGACGCGTTCGATGCTCTGGTGCGGCGTCACCAGAGGCGGATCTTCCGCCTCGGTTGCCGCCTGCTGGGGGATCGCGACGCGGCCCTCGACGCGGCGCAGGAGACCTTCGTGAAGGCATGGAAGGCCCTCCCGCGGTTCGAAGGGAAGGCACGCTTCTCCACATGGCTGACCCGCATCGCCATCAACCAATGCAGGAACGAGCTGCGCAAGCGCGGCACGGTCAAGCACACGCGTCCGCTCTCGCTGGACGAGCGCGTGCCCGGCACGGAGACGACGCGTGTGGAGGCCGTCGCCTCGCTCGATCCGAGTGCCTGGGAGCAGGCGCGCGGGCGCGAGGTGCGCGACGCCTTCGAGGTGGTGATGCTGGAGTTGGAGCC
The DNA here is from genome assembly GCA_024639415.1 of Planctomycetota bacterium. Classification (GTDB taxonomy): domain Bacteria; phylum Planctomycetota; class PLA2; order PLA2; family JAEUHO01; genus JAHEIK01. The sequence goes on along the minus strand of JAHEIK010000046.1, from coordinate 1,878 downwards.
GGAGGCGCGCGAGGTCTTGATCCTCACGGAGGTCGAGGCCATGTCGTACGAGGACATTGCCGAGTTGCTGGACGTGCCGCTGGGTACGGTTCGCAGCCGGCTGCACCGCGCCCGTGCCGACGTGCGCCGCCGCATGGCGGCCGTGCTCGGGAGCTCCGCTTCCTAGATCATTCCTGCTGGAACGACCGACGCCCTGAGCGACACCTGCGATGACCCCCACGAGATGACCCGCAAGCACTACAACCCGAACGCCGGCGACCCGAGCGACGATGCGCCCGTGCCGGTCGAGCTCCACGACCTGCTCGACGGCAGGCTGGACGACGCCGAGGCCGCCGCGCTGCGCGCACGTATCGAGCGTGAGCCCGCCTTGCGCGAGGCGTGGGACGAGCTGCTGGGCATCCAGGCGCTCGTGCGTGGCCACGGTCCGCAGGGCGCCGACCTCGAGGTGCCTGGCGACTTCCTCGCCGGCGTGAAGTCGCGCCTGCGCAGCGGCGTGGAGCAGGAACGACCCGCCGGCGGTGGACCTGCGGCGGCTCCGCGGCGTCCCGGGCGCATGTTCCGCGTGCTCACGGCTGCCTATGCGGTCGCAGCCCTGCTGGTGGTTGGCTTCACTGTGCGCTACGTCCTCACCGACGACGTGACGGGATCCGCGGACGGCCCCCGTGGGCAGACGACGGAGACGGCCAAGGAGCAGCACGAGCGCATCCCCAAGCCCGGCGACATGCCCAAGACCGATGGGGGCGGCCTCGAGCCGGCCGGCGCGGTCGAGGGCGACGACCTCGAGACCCTCGAGATGCGACAGGCCGCAAAGCGCGCCCGCACGGCGGCACCCGCACCCGTGCCGTCCCCGGACCAGCCCCCGGCTGCCGGGCCGCTTCAGCCGGGCCACTTCGGGGCACCGGGGGGCAGCGTGCCCCGTGGCTTGCGGACGCCCACGGACGCCGAGGCGCAGCCGGGTGCCGTGCAGCCCAAGCCGGTCCTGCCGGAGGAGACGCCTGCCAACGATGCGCCGGCCCCTTCCGCCGGCGCGAAGGACAGCTCTCCCAAGGCGGACGCGCCTCAGGAGAGCGCCTTGCGCGGCGGCGCCAAGCGCGGCGGCCCGGTCGCTCGCGACGGTCGCATGCCCGAGCGTGGCGCCGCCCGGCGCGCGAAGTCCGAAGCCCTCGCGCGACTGTTCGAGGGTCAAGACCGCGATGCGCCGATCTACGTGCTCGAGGTCGATGACGTGGCTGCTGCCAAGCGCGAGCTGGCCGCCCTCGGAATCAGGGTCACGCTCGCGTCGCGGGACAAGCTGTCGAAGGACCAGGGCCCGCCGCGTCCCAGCGCGGCGCCGACGCCCGTGACGAAGCCGTCTGCCGACGAGAGCGAGCGCAAGGCGCGGGCGGGCGGCGGTGTCGGCAAGCTCGAGCGCGCTGCACCGAGCAGGGTCTACCGCGTGGCTCCGGCCGAGGCACAGCGTCTGCTCGCCACGCTCGCCAAGCAGGGCGGCGACGCCGACGAGAAGCGTGCGGACGGCTACGCCGAGGCGGATGGCGCCCCGGGGGCCGTGCGCACCCAGGCGCGGGGCAGCCTCCTCGACGTGCTGCAGCCGCGCTTGGGCACGGCCGCGCTGCTGCGTCTGGAGGCGCGGGCCAATCGCGGCCTCTGGTCGGCTCCGAGCAAGAAGGCGCGCGGGCCTGCGCCCGCGACACCGGCCGCGCCGACTCCACCCGCGCCCGCGGGACCGGCCAAGCGCGAGGCGCCTGCTCCGCAGGCGCCGGCGCCCAAGACGGCGGACGACGACGAAGCACCCGCCGAAGAGCAGGCCGGCCGGCCCGGGTCGTTTGCTCAGCGCGTGAAGCGCGGCAAGGCACGCACAGGCAAGCGGGCGCCCAAGGG
>JAHEIK010000346.1 GCA_024639415.1 Planctomycetota bacterium | reverse complement strand
GTACAAGAACGTCCGCAGGGCGCACACCTGATGCGTCGGCTTGCCGGTCGGGCCGTCGAGGGCGTCCGCGCGCAGGTAGCCGACGTAGCCGTCCCGCTGATTCCGCACCCAGGCCCAGCCGTCGCGCACGTCGAAGACCGTGACCACCTCGCCGAAGAGCAACTGCGTGTCGATGCCGGTCGCGGCATCGGGCTCGCGCCGCAAGTCGGCGACGCCGACGCGCACGACACCTGGCTGCCCCTCCGTGAAGCGCTCCGCCTCCACCTGCCCGTCGAGGGCGATATCCGCGAGATCGGAGCGGTAGGCATGCAGGCGGCGGTCGAGGTCGGTCATGGGCACAGCCATACCCTCCAGATCGGAGGATCGGGCCTACTTCTTCTCGGCGGAGTCCCGGGTGTGCTTCGTCAGGCCATGCTTCTTCCACGCGGCGTCGAAGACGGGCTTCAATGCCGTGGGCAGCGTGCCGATCACGTCCTCGCCCCCGCGCCAAGCGTGGACGACGTAGAAGCCCTGGCGGAAGTCGAAGGTGGCGTCGAGCTTCTGCCCGGCCCATGTGGCACGCACGCCGTGCGTGGGCCCCAGCGGCTCCTCCGCGTGACCGTCGCTCCCGCCCAGGCCCTGGAACACGGCGTCGCGCACGTCCTTGAAGCCGTCCTGCCCGCGCTTCACAGCGACCTGCTCGAGTACGAACCGTCCATGGAAGCACTCCTCGGCGGAACGACCCTGCGCGGCGTCCGGCGCCGGATCCAGCGTGTACAACTCGGCCTGCTCCATGCCCATCAGGACGCCCAGGGTGCTGTCTGGAAGGCTCCGCCGAGGTGGCGCTGCGGCCCCTGAGGCCCCTGTCGGGGGAGCCTGCCCGGCACCGCCCGACTCCTCGAGCCGCCCCTCCCGGTCGCTGTACATCCACCACGCGCCGGCTGCCAGGAGCACGAGCGCGACGATCACGATCCCGAATCGCATGCACGGATTCTACGCCGGTCGACTGCCCGGTAGAGTCCCCACATGACGATCACCGGCACGGCTCCCGATCTCGACGCCATCCGCGCGCAGTTCCCCGCGCTGACCCAGGACACGCTGTTCCTCGAGAACGCGGGCGGGTCCCAGGTGACGGCCGGCGTGGCCGACGCGATGCACGCCTATCTGCGCGACACGTACGTCCAGTTGGGCGCTCCGTACGCCCTCTCGCGGCACTGCACGCGCATCGTGCAGCAGGCCCACGACGACGTCCGCCTCTTCATGAACGGCGACGGCGCGGGTGAGGTCGTGCTCGGGCACTCCTCGTCGTGGCTCTTCCGCATGCTGGCCGACTGCTACGCCGACGTGATCGAGCCGGGTGACGAGATCGTCGTGGCGGAGGCGGGCCACGAGGCCAACGTCGGCCCGTGGCTGCGCTTGGAGCGGCAGGGGGCCAAGATTCGCTGGTGGCGCGTCGACCCCGAGACCGGCGCGTCGACGCTCGACGGACTGCGCGAGGTCCTGAGCGAGCGCACGAAGATCGTAGCCTTCGCCCACGTCTCGAACCTGCTGGGCGAGATCATCGACATCGGGGCCGTCACGCAAGCCGCCCATGCCGTGGGAGCGCGCGTCGTCGCCGACGGTGTCGCGTACGCCCCCCACCGCGCCATCGACGTGCAGGCGTGGGAGGTCGACTGGTACGGCTACTCGGCCTACAAGGTCTACGGCCCGCACGTAGGCGCGCTCTACGGACGGCACGACGCCTTCGCCGAACTGGAGGGGCCGAACCACTTCTTCGTGCCGAAGGGTGAGGTGCCCTACAAGTTCGAGCTCGGCGGGGTCGCGCACGAGGCCTGCGCCGGCATCGTCGCGCTGCGCGACTACCTGCAGTTCCTCAGCGGTCGCGACGTGTACGACCGGCAGACCGTGACCGACGCGTTCGACGTGATGGAAGCACATGAGCGTCCGCTGCAGGAGCGCCTGGTCGCCTGGGTGCTGGAGCATCCGCGCCTGCGCTTGATCGGACCGGAGCACGCGGGCGCAGACCGCGTCGCGACCGTGAGCTTCGTGCACGAGACGAAGTCGTCGCAGTCCGTGTCCATCGTGGCGAACCGCCAGGACATCGGCATCCGCTTCGGCCACATGTATGCACACCGCCTCTGTGCGGCCATGGGCCTCGAGCCGGATGACGGCGTCGTGCGCGTGAGCTGTGTGCACTACAACCGCCCGGCCGAGATCGAGCGCTTGATCGAGGTGCTGGACCCGGCGGTGTAGCCGGCGAGCGGTCCCCGTAGCCGGGACGGGACGGGCCAAGACTCGCCCTTCGACTCGGCTACGCCTCGCTCAGGGCTCCCAAGGCCCCTACGGCAACCTGTAGGGGCGCAGGGAGCCGGAGCTTGGCGCAGGCGAGTCTTCGCCCGGCCCGTGCGGGGGGTGTGGGCACCTGCGAATCCGGGAGACGGGCACGCCGGGAACGGGCTCGCAAACGTTCACGTTCACGGGGGAAGAGGCGAGATGTGGCAGTCAGATCCCCGTTGACGCCAGGCATATGTTCGCCTATTGTTCGCGTCTGCGGGAAGGGTCGAGGCCGCAGCCATGCCCACGTCCCGACGCTCCCAAACCCGCAGAAGACGGGCCTTCGTGCACCTCGACGTGCACTCGGCCTACTCCCTGCTCGCCGGTGCGAGCACGGTCGAGTCCCTCGTCGCCCGGGCTTCCGCCCAGGGCCACCAAGCCCTCGCGCTGACCGACACCGACGCTGCCTACGGCCTGCCCCTCTTCCAGGCCTGCTGCGACGCGGTCGAGATGCAGGCGCTGCACGGCGCAGAGATCCACGACCCCCGGCTCGAAGGCGAGCGCGCCGTCGTCCTCGCCCAGGATGCGGCGGGCTATCGCAACCTCTGCCGCCTCATCACACGCCGCAAGCTCGACGAGCGCTTCTCCCTGATCGACGACCTCCCGCAACACGCCAAGGGGCTGCTCGTCCTCACCCCCTCGCCCACGCTGCTGCGGCAATGGGCCGAGGATCTGCCGCGAGACGCGCTCTACGCCGAGGTCATCGCGCACGCCCCCGACACCGCACGGCGTCACCTCGTGGAGACGGCGCGCGCGCTCGAGCGTCCGCTCGCCGGTACCCACCGCGTCTTCTTCGATCACAAGCGGCACCACCCCCTGCACCGCATGCTGCTGGCCATCGGACAGCTCAAGTTCCTGCGCGAGATCGTGCCCGGCGGCGTCGACCGCCACGGCCGACCGCTCGATCTCGCGCCGGACGCCGCCTCTCTCAGCGCACCGGACGATGCCGCCCGCGCCTTCGCGGACCTGCCCGAAGCCGCACGCGCGACCGTGGAGATCGCCGAGCGTTGTCACTTCCGCTTCGACAAGCCCAAGCGCCCGCGCCTGCCCGCACTCGATCCGCACATGCTCCAGCCCGAGCTGCCCCAGCCCGGCGACTTGGGCCAGGACGTGCTCCAGCCTGGGATGCCGGGTGAAGCCGAGGGCATCGTCACCTCGGAAGCAGCCTACGCACGCCTCGCACACCTCTGCCTCGAAGGCATCAAGCGGCGCTACGGACACATCGGCCCGGCCGCACTCGCCCGCTTGGAGCGCGAGCTGCGCGTCATCCAGATGCGCGGCTTCGCCGACTACTTCCTGATCGTGCACGGACTGGCGGAGTTCGCCCGCGCGCGCGGCATCCCCGTCGTGGGCCGCGGCTCGGCGGCGAACTCGATCGTCGCCTACGCCCTCGCCATCACGTCGGTCGATCCCCTGCGCCTCGACCTGCCCTTCGAGCGCTTCCTCTCGCCGGCCCGGCGCGACTGCCCCGACATCGACCTCGACATCGACTGGCGCGGCCGCGACACGGTCATCGAGCACGCCTACGACACCTACGGCGCCGAGCGTGTCGCGATGATCTCGACGCACAACACCTTCCAGGCACGCTCCGCCGTGCGCGAAGCCGCCAAGACCCTCGGGCTCCCCCCGCCTGAGGTCAGCAAGCTGGTGAAGCACCTGCCGTGGCGGCTGGAGGGCGAGCTCGACTTCCGCCGCCTGCCGCCGGAGCTGGCGGGCATTCCCATCCAGGAGCAACCGTGGAAGGGGCTGCTGCGCGCGGCGCACGCGCTGCACGGCCTGCCGCGCCATCTCTCGATCCACGTGGGCGGGATCGTCATCGGCGACGGCCACCTCGCCGACTCGCTGCCCCTGGAGCGCTCCGCCAAGGGACTCGTCGTCACGCAGTACGACATGCACGGCGTAGAAGACACGGGGCTGGTCAAGATCGACCTGCTCGGCAACCGTGGGCTGGCGGTGATCGCCGACACGGTGCGCGACGCCCAGGTCGCGCGCGACCACACGATCGACCTCGACACCCTGCCCGAGGACGACGAGCAAGCGGGTGCGCTGCTGCGTGAAGGGCGCACGCTCGGCTGCTTCCAGGTCGAGTCGCCCGCCATGCGCAACCTCGTCGTGCGCATGGACGCCCACACGCAGGAGGACGCCATGATCGCGCTCTCCCTCGTGCGTCCCGGACCCGCGGGCTCCGGCATGAAGGACGCCTACATCCGGCGCCGGCGCGGCGAAGAGGAGACGCCTGCACTCCATCCGACGATCGACCCGCTCTTCGACGCGACCTACGGCGTGATGCTCTACCAGGAGGACACGCTGCGCGCCGCCGCGGCGGTCGCCGGCTTCGACCTGGCACAGGCCGATCTGCTCCGGCGTGCGCTCGGCAAGA
>JAHEIK010000345.1 GCA_024639415.1 Planctomycetota bacterium | reverse complement strand
CGCCCTGCTGACGTCCAGTGGCAGCAACTTCCGCGTAGCGCCCGTCAACTTCTACCGGGCGGTGCAGGATCGCTCGGCCACGGGTCTTGCGGGCGCCGTGGCGCTCACGTTCATGGGCTCGCGCATCCAGAACTGGCCCAAGGCGCGGCGCGAGGGCATGGCGAAGTTCTTCGGCCACCTCGCCTACAAGCGCACGGCGGAGTGGAAGGAGGAGATCGTCATCACGGATCCGACCCCGCGGGGTCCGATCCAGGCCGTCTTCCCCGACGGCACGAAGGTGGCTATCGCCGACGACGAGGATCCGCGCGTCGTCTTTGCCGACTGGCTACTCGACCGCAAGAACCCGGTGCTGGCACGCAGCCTGGCCAACCGGGCGTGGTCGTGGCTCCTGGGCCGCGGCGTCGTCCACGAACCGGACGACATGCGGGAGGACAACCCGCCTGTGAACGCAGGGCTGCTCGCGGCTCTCGAGCGGGCGCTGGTGGCGGCGGACTTCGACGTGAAGGCGCTCTTCCGCCAGATCCTCAACTCCCGCACCTACCAGGGCTCCCCCATCGCGCGCAGCGAGGATCCCCAGGCCGAGGCGCTCTTCGCGCACTACCCCCTCCGCAGGCTTGACGCGGAGGTCCTGATCGACGCCCTGTGCCGCCTCGACGGACGCGGCGAGAACTACCTGAGCCAGGTCCCCGAGCCGTTCACGATCCTGCGCGGCCTCACGAAGACGGTGCGCCTGGCCGACGGCAGCATCACCAGCCCGTTCCTGGAGATGTTCGGCAGGCCCTCGCGCGACACGGGGCTCGAGAGCGAGCGCAACAACGAGCCGACCGACGCGCAGCGCCTCTACCTGCTCAACTCCTCGGAGGTGCACCGTCGCCTCGTCGGCAGCCGCTGGCTGCGCCGCCTCGTGCAGCGCCACCGCCAGAAGCCGACCACACTCGCCCGCTACATCTACTTGACCTTGCTCTCGCGGCAGCCCACGCCGCTGGAGCTGGGGACCGCTGTTCAACACATCCGAGGTCACGGGAAGAATCCGCAGGAGCCCGCGGTGGACCTGGCCTGGGCGTTGATCAACACCAAGGAGTTCCTCTACCGGCATTGACGAGCCTGCACCTCGCGGTGCACCGCCCCGGCTCCTCACGGAGAAGGCCCGTGACCAACAAACAGAACGAACACAACGTCACACGCCGCGCGGCGCTGGGCGGCATCATGCTGGGCGCAGCCGGCCTGGCCATGCTCGGCAAGCATCCGCACGCGGCTTGGGCTGCACCCAAGCGAAAGAAGGGCAAGGCGCCGAAGGCGAAGGCCGTCATCGAGCTCTGGATGGCGGGCGGCCCCACGCACATCGACACCTTCGATCCGAAGCCGGGCGCAGGGCGCGACTACACCGGCCCGCTCGACAAGCCCATCGAGACGAACGTGAGCGGCATCCGGATCGGTCAGTCGCTGCCGCTGCTCGCCAAGCAGGCCGACAAGTTCTCGATCATCCGCAGCATGACGCACGGCGTGAACGGGCACGAGACGGCGGCCTACATCACGCAGACCGGCAGGCGGCCCCAGGACGGCGAGCAGCGCCTGGTCTACCCGTCGATCGGGGCGCTGGTGTCGTCGTTCAAGGGCTACGCGAACGGCTACAAGGGCATGATCCCGCCCTACGTCGTCCTGACGCGCCCGCAGGGCCGTTTCGCCGTCGAGGGCTTCCTGGGCCTCGCGCACAAGCCGTTCGTCACGGGCGGTGACCCGCGCCGCGGCCGCTTCGAGGTCGAAGGCATCGTGCTGCAGGGCGTGTCGGACGAGCGCCAGCGCACCCGACGGGAACTGCTGCGCAAGCTGGACTCGCTCGGCCGCACCCTGAAGGGCCACCCGCGCCTCGAGGAGATGAAGCGCTGCGAGGACAAGGCCTACGACCTCATCCTCGGCGACGCGGGACGCGTGTTCGATCTCACCAAGGAGAAGGACGACGTCCGCGACCGCTACGGCCGTACGACCTTCGGCCAGTCCTGTCTCGCCGCGCGCCGTCTGGTGGAGTCCGGGGTGCCCTACGTCACGGTGAACGCCGGCGGCTGGGACACGCACAAGCGCCACTTCGAGCTGATGCGGCAGAAGCTGCCCGACCTCGATCGCGGCATGTCGGCCCTCCTCGAGGACCTGGCCCAGCGCGGTCTGCTCGAGAGCACGATCGTCACGTGGGGCGGCGAGTTCGGGCGCGGCCCCCGCGTGCAGTGGGAGGAGCCGTGGAACGGCGGCCGCAGCCACTACGGGCGCTGCTTCAGCTCCGTCATCGCCGGCGGCGGCTTCGAGGGCGGGCACGTCATCGGCGCGTCCGATGCCAAGGCGGAGACCGTCGCAGACCGTCCGGTCGAGCCGCACGACGTGATCAGCAGCATCATGATGCAGTTGGGCATCGACCCGGACGCCAAACTGCCCAACTGGCGCAACCTCGACGTGACGGTGCAGCCGCCCTCGAAGAAGGGCCGCGGCGTCGGCCGCCTGACGGAGATCATGTGATGCGGCGTGCGCTGAAGCGACTGGGCGTGCTGACCTGCCTCCTCGGCCTCACCTTCGTCTGGACGGCCACGAGCCAGGGCGCCGAGCGGCGTCGCAAGCCCGGCGAGCCGCACGCAGGCTACGCGTATCCGGCCGGCGGCTGCGTGGGCACGACCGTGCGCGTCCACATCGGTGGGCAGTACCTGCGACAGGTCGAGGACATCCAGGTCTCGGGCGGCGGCGTCGAAGCCAAGATCGCCTACTGGCTCCCGCCGCCGCGACCGATCGACGCGGAGTTCCGCCGCGAGCTCGCCCGCCGCTTGCGCGCGGCACGCATCAGCAAGTCGCCGACGACGACCGGGCAGGCGCGCAGGCCGCGTCCGCGCAAGGAGGGCGAGAAGGTCGTCGAGCTGCCCAAGCACCCGCTGCTCGATCGCATCGACGAGCTGTCGCTGGACGAGCTCGATCACGCGCAACGCTACTTCTTCCAGCGCATCCCGCAGGTCCAGCGCAAGCGCGCGATCGAAGAGACGGTGCGCGTGGACCTCACGATCGCGCCCGACGCCGAGCCCGGCATGCGTGACCTGCGCCTCGTCTCGAAGTCGGGCCTCTCGAACCCCCTGCGCTTCCGCGTCGGGCTGCTCCGGGAGTCCCGCGAGCGCGAGCCGAACGGCCCCGACATCCAGCCCGGTGCGCTCGAGAGCCTGCCGGTCGTGGTCAACGGGCAGATCCTGCCGAACGACATCGACCGGCATCGCTTCCTCGCGAAGGCGGGCCAGAAGCTGGTCCTGCGTGCCGAGGCACGGACGCTCATCCCCTACCAGGCCGACTCCGTCCCGGGCTGGATGCAGGCGACCCTGACGCTCTTCGACGCGGAAGGGAAGGAGGTCGCGTACGCCGACGAGTACCGCTTCGATCCGGATCCGGTCCTGTTCTACGAGGTGCCGCGTGACGGCGAGTACGAGCTCGAGGTGCGCGATGCCATCGCGCGCGGGCGCGATGACTTCGTGTACCGCGTGGCCATCGGCGAGCTCCCGTTCATCACGCGCGTCTTCCCGCTCGGAGGCCGCTGTGGCGAGCTGACGCGCGTCGAGGTCGAAGGCTGGAACCTGCGCCAGACGAGCCTGCCCCTGGACACCCGCGCCTGCACGGCAGGGCTGCGCCGCGAGGCATGGCGTCAGCGCGACGCGCTCACGAACGAGATCTCGTATGCGGTCGATGACCTGCCCGAGGCCCTCGAGGCCGAAGGCAACGACAGCCGCCGCAAGCCGCAGCCCGTCAAGCTGCCGCTCATCATCAACGGCCGCATCGGAACTCCCGGCGACAAGGACGTCTACGCCTTCGACCTGCCGCAGGGCGGTGAAGTGGTCGCCGAGCTACGTGCGCGCGCGCTGGGCTCGCCGCTCGACTCGCTGCTGCGTGTCCTCGACGCCGAGGGCAACGTCGTCGCCTGGAACGACGACCACGTGAACACCGGCCTGGGCGTGCGCGGACTCGGGCTCCAGACCCACCACGCCGACTCCTACGTGCGAGCCAAGGTCCCCAAGCGCGGGACCTACTACGTGCAGGTCGGCGATGTGCGCGCCCACGGCAGCGCGGACCACGCCTACCGCCTCCGCATCAGCCGTCCGCAGCCCGATGTCGAGCTGTACGTGACGCCCTCGGCCCTGAACCTGTTCGCCGGCCGCGCGGAGCCCGTGACCGTCTACGCCATCCGGCGCGACGGCTTCGACGGCGAGATCGAGATCACGCTCGACGGCGGCAGCGACCAGTTCACCCTCGGCGGGGCGCGCATCCCGAAGGGGCGCGATCGCGTCGAGATGACCGTGACGGCTCCGACGCGCAAGTCGAGCGGCCCCGTGGCGCTGAAGCTCGTCGGCGTGCTGAAGAGCGGCGGCAAGGAGATCCGGCGCGACGTCATGCCCGCGGACAACGTGATGCAGGCATTCCTGTGGCGGCATCTCGTCCGGGCCGAGCAGTTCTCGGCCCACGTGCGCGGTAACGGTCGCTGGGTGCCGATCGTGACCCTCGCCGAGAAGAAGCCCGTGAAGCTCCGGCGCGGCGGCTCGACCAAGGTGCGCTTCCACGCCTCGCGCCCGGTACCGACCGGGAGCGTGGTGTTCGGCGTGATCGGCGGCCCCACGGGCGTCACGGTCGATCGCGTCGAGAATCGCCACGACGGCTTCACGCTTACACTGAAGACCTCGCGC
>JAHEIK010000344.1 GCA_024639415.1 Planctomycetota bacterium | reverse complement strand
GTTGCTCGGGCACGTCCCAGGCTATGCTCCGCGCGTATGACACTCGACCGTTGGCTGCTCGCCGCGATCCTCGCCCTGACCCTCGGCATGTTCCTGTGGGGACGCCTGCGCCACGACCTCATCGCACTGATCGCGCTGGTCAGCGCCACGCTCGTCGGTCTCGTGCCCTTCGAAGCAGCGTTCACCGGCTTCAGTCATCCTGCGGTGATCACCGTGGCAGCGATCCTGGTCGTCAGTCAGGCGCTGGCGTCCTCGGGCGCGGTCGAGTTGGCGACCCGTCCCGTGCAGCGGCTGGCCGATCGGCCGGTTGCGCTGCTTGCGGGTCTGGTCCTCACGGTCACCGTGCTGTCGGCCTTCATCAACAACGTGGGTGCACTCGCGTTGCTCATGCCCGTGACGATCCGGCTGGCCAAGCAGAGCGGGCGCTCGCCCTCGTTCTTCCTGATGCCGCTCGCCTTCGGTTCGCTGCTCGGTGGCATGACCACGCTCATCGGCACGCCGCCGAACCTCATCGTGGCGGGCTTCCGTGCGGAGCACGGCGGCGAGGCGTTCGGTCTGTTCGACTTTGCGCCCGTCGGCGGTCTCGTGGCGCTGGGCGGCGTGGCTTTCCTGGTGCTGTGGGGTTGGCGCCTCGTACCCGAGCGCAGCTCGCGCGTCGGCAGCGCGGAGCTCATGAAGGTCGGCCGCTACCTGACGGAGGCTGCCGTCACCCCGGAGAGCAGTGCGGTGGGGAAGACGCTGGCTGCGCTGAAGCTCGAGGACGTGCAGGTGCTTGCCATCGTGCGTGATGGCTCCCGCATCCCCGCCCCCGGGGCGCGCCGCACGCTCCACGCCGGCGACCTGCTCGTGCTCATGGGAGAGAGCGAGTCCATTGAGAAGATCGTCGAGACGCTGCAGCTCGACTTCGCGGGTCCCGAGGACGAGAAGCTCGCGGCGCTGATCGAGAACGACGACATGGTGCTGGTCGAGGCGGTTGTGCGCCCGAGCGGCCCGATCGTCGACCGCAGCGCGCGAGAGTTGCGCCTGCGCACCCGCCACGGCATGAGCCTCGTCGGCATCGCGCGGCAGGGCGCTCGCATCGGGGCACGGCTCGCCAGCACGCGTATCCGAGCGGGCGACGTGCTGTTGGTACAAGGCGCGCGAGACGGCCTGTTCAGCGAGCTTGCCGACCTCGGCTGTCTGCCGCTGGCCGAACGTGAGATCGGACTCGGGCAGCGCAGGCAGCGGACGCTCGCACTCGGTGTCTTCGCGACCTGCATCGGCGTGATCGCCGTGGGCCTCGTGCCGGCGCCGATCGCGTTCGTCGCCACGGCGGTGCTGATGGTCCTGCTGGGCGTGCTGCCGCTGCGCCAGGCCTACGCTGCGATCGACTGGCCGGTCATCGTGCTGCTCGGCGGGTTGATCCCGGTCGGCCTGGCCATCGAGAGCACGGGGCTCGCCGGGTTGATCGCGCAGTCGACGATCGCCCTGGGTTCGGTCGCGCCGGACTGGGTGGTGCTCGGCGTGATCCTGGTGACGTCCATGTTCCTTTCCGACCTCGTGAACAACGCAGCGGCCGCCGTGATGATGTGCCCCATCGCCCTGGCGGCGGCCGAGGGCATCGGTGCACCCACGGATCCGTTCCTTCTGGCGGTGGCAATCGGCTCGTCATGCGCCTTCCTCACGCCGGTCGGCCATCAGTCGAACCTGCTCGTGATGGGGCCGGGTGGCTATCGCTTTGGCGACTACTGGCGCATCGGTCTGGTGCTCGAAGCGCTGATCGTCCTCATCGCCGTGCCGTTGCTGACGCTGCTCTACTGACGCGTGCCTGCGGGTCGGTGGATCACTTGCCCGTGGCCGGCCCTGCGCCTCCGCTGGGGGGCGGCGTACCGGGCGGTCTCTGGCCGCCACTCTCCCCCGGGCTCTCCTTCGTCGGCCGGCCGGTCGCGTAGCCGATGAAGTGGATCTTGTAGCTGAGGATCGGGTTGCGGTGCACGAGTTCGCCGAAGGGCGTGCCGCCGAAGCGCTCGCGGAAGATGCGGCGCGTGGCGCGGAGCTTCTCGCCGGCCTTGGGATCGTGCAGTCGGATGCCGGTGGGGATGTCGAGCTTGTCCCGCGCGTCGACGTAGTTCTCGGGGTAGAGCGCAGGGTGGATGGGAACGCGGTCCCAGGCGGTCTTGAGATCGAGCGTCTGCGCTTCGGCGATGGCTTCGCCGAGCTGGAAGTGCTGGACTTGCAGCGTGTGCAGGAACAAGCGGGCGTCGGCATCGTAGCGGTGGTCCACGTCGTCCTTGCGTGGCTCGGCCAGTCCGGCCTGCAGCGTCCGGATGGCGCGTGCGAGCGCGGCGTGGTGTACCGGCGCGCGTGCCACGAACTGCTCGTACTCCCGTCGCGAATCCCAGCTGAAGGGGAGGATGGGCCCGCTGACCTCGACCATCTCCAGCGGCGTGCGCGCATCCGCCTCCAGAGGCGGCGAGGTCGCAGCGATGTGCGCGTCCTCGTTGGCGATCTGGTGCCACGCCTTCACGATGGCACGCGCGAGCGGGCGCTTGCGGATGTCGGCGTGGATCGCCTTGCGCGGCCGCAGGTCCGGACCGAAGCGGTTGCAGCGCGCGTAGTTGTAGGTGACGTCGCTGCGCCCCGAGGGATTCCAGGAGAAGAGCACGTAGTTGCCCCCCGTGACGCCGCAAAGGCGCATGAGCGGGTAGGAGCCGAAGCCGGAGGGCAGCGGGAACCAGTAGCGGTCGAGCGTGCCTTCGGCGTGCTTCTCCTTCATGCGGCCCTGGAGGTCCTCGGGGTCTGCGGCTTCGCCCTTCTTGCGCTTCTTCTTCGCGCGCTTCGGCTGCGCGTAGCGGCCCTTCTCTTCGGCTGTCGTGCGCGGCGGCAGCACGCGTAGCTCGACGGGGAACTTGGTGGACCAAGGCGTGCAGCCCATGTGGAAGGGGTAGTGCGGCCAGGCCGTGTCCCCGCCGTGCCAGGGTGCCTCGACGTTCTCGGGTCCGAACGGACTGCGACCGATGGCGTCGGCGTACATCTTGCGACGGCCGTGCTTCAGGTTCTTGCCGCGATCGGGCGGATAGAAGCCGTCGAGCCACGCGCGTCCGAAGCCCGCTTCACTGCCGACGACGCTGAAGCGCGTGCCGTCCTTCTTCAGCATCTTGATGGTCTTCTCGAGGAAGATGTCGTCCTCGAAGTGCCAGTCCGCGAGATAGACGACACGGCCGCCTTTCGTCTTGCGCAGCTTGAGCGTGACGGCGAGCTCGGGCAGCGTGGCCGTGACCTGCGTGTCCTTCGAGAGCGAGGCCAGCAGGATGGGACCGAGCTGGCTCGGCCGGGCGAAGTCCTTCGACGGTCGCTCACCCAGGCGCGCGAAGCTCCAGCGCCCGCGCCCGGGATAGCGCGCGTCGAGTTCGGCCAGCGCCGCGGCGAGCTCACGGCCGCGCTTGGCCGTGTAGGGCGTGACGTCGAGCACGAGCAGCACGCGCGGCCCGCCGAACGTGCTGATGCTGGGGCCCTGTTCGGGCTTCGGCGCATCTCCGATGCCGGCCTCCAGGGCATCGACGAGCTTCGTGCGGCCCCGGACCACCACCCTGGCGGGCAGCGGTGCAGCCTCGTCGGCGGCCGTGGCGGGCGCTCGGGCGGGGAGCGGTAGCAGCGTGAGGAGAGCGAGACCGACGAAGACGCACGTGCGCATGGCACCTCCACAGGAAGCCTCATCCTAGGAACGGCTCGCGGGGCTCGTGGCAGCGCCAATCCCGGTACTGACGCAGCGCCTGTGCTAGTCCTCCCGGTGCTCCGAGAAGTACAGGCCCTGGGGCTTCAGCGTCTCGAGCATTTCCCGGCGTGTCGGCCCGGCGTCGTTCAGGATCGATCGCCGACCGGGGTTGTCCCGGCTGAGGCAGTCCCAGAGCGTCTTGAGGGTCTCGTGCTCCTCGAAATCCAGCCGACGTAGAGCCTCGCGGTACTTCGCAGGCGCGTCGGCGTAGATGGTGAGGATCTTGAACGGTCCGATGAACACTTCGTCGTGCCCCTCCTGCGATCCGAAGCCGAAGTTGACGCCGCCGTCGTGCAGCAGGTTGCGCTCGTTGGCGGCGAGGATCTCGAGCGCGGAAGGCGAGTCTGTGGTCCCGGCTGGCGAGAGTGAAACAGCCCTGCTTGGACGCCGCTTGAAGGCGGAGGCCCATGTACCTCTGCGCATCCTCAGGTACGATGCCGCGCCAGCCCGCCAGGAGATCCCCGTGACCATGACCGCCCTTCGTCCCACTGCGCCTCGACCGCTCTACCTCGTGCGAGTCGGCGCACTTCTCGTGCTCGCACTGCTCTCGTTCGGAGCCTCGCCCGACATCCCGCTCGCGGCGGCGGCAGCGCCCGTCATCCAGTGTCCGGACGCGTTCCCCGACGAGTTCATCGACCAGTCGTTCACGGATGGATCCATCATCGCGTCGAATCCCGGTCAGTCGTTCACGGTGGGGGTGTCCGGTGACATCACCACGATCGCCATCAGTCCCCTGTCGGGCTTCACGGCGACCCTGCGCGTCTACGAAGGCGAGGGTGTCGGCGGCACGGAGTTGCACAACCAGTCCATCACGGCCAACGGCACGTTCCAGACGTTTGCCCTGACGAGCCCCGTCGCCGTCACGCCGGGCTCGTACACGTTTCGGATCGATGTGAGCGGTGTGAACTGGCAGCAGTGCGCCGGCTGCTACGCGGGTGGCTCGATGTACAGCGGCGC
>JAHEIK010000045.1 GCA_024639415.1 Planctomycetota bacterium | reverse complement strand
AAGAAGGTCGCCGGTCGCAAGGTTGCGAAGAAGAAGGCCGCCAAGCGCCCCGCCTCGAAGCGAACATCCTCGAAGAGACCTGCCGCCGTCCGCGCTCCCGCAAAGAAGAAGGCGGCCGCGCGGCGCAAGCCCAAGCGGGCCGATCCCGCGGAGCAAGCGCGCAAGCGCCACGCAGCCCTCATCGAGGCGCTGCGCATCGAGCGCCTCGATCCGCTCTTCGCCCGCGCCGTGGAAGCGTCCTTCGATCGGGGCTCCGCCTCGCCCGTGCTGCTCACGCGGCGCCTGGGCCTGCCGTTTGCCCGCGCCCAGGGCCTGGTCGAGCGCATGATCACCGTCGGGGTGCTGGAGGAGGCCTCCGCCACGGGCTCCCACGCCGTGCTGATCTCGGCCAAGGATTGGGCGGCGGCGGGCGCGTAGCGGCCACGGGCTGTTCTGCCTCTGCCCGTGCCTCTTCCTCTGCCCGGGCCTCTGCCTCCGTGAGACCAAGTCCGGCGCCATGCTTGACGCGCCCCGCTCTCCCCCGTCCCCTACGGGGTCCCATGAGTACATCCGCCCCCCTCGGCCGCGTCGCCCTCGTCTCCCTCGGCTGCGCGAAGAACCTGGTCGACAGCGAGCGACTCGTGGGCGATCTGCAGGCCGCGGGCTTCGACCTGGCGGACGACCTCGCCACGGCAGACCTCGCCCTGGTCAACACGTGCGGCTTCATCGATCCTGCGAAGGAGGAGTCGGTCGACACCATCATCAAGGTGACCAACCGCAAGGAGTTCGGGCGCCTACGCGGCGTGATGGTCGCCGGCTGCCTGGTGGAACGCTACCGCGAGGACCTCGAGCGCGACATCCCCGAGGTCGATCGTTGGCTTGCGTTCAATGACTACCCGCAGGTCGTACAGTCCGCGCGCGAGCTGATGGACCTGCCGCAGGTCCGCGAGCTTCCGCCGCGGCGCGTCATCCTCACGCCGCAGGCCTACGCCTATCTGAAGGTCAGTGAGGGCTGCGACCAGAAGTGCACCTTCTGCGCGATCCCCGGCATTCGCGGCCGCCTCGCCAGCCGCACCATCGAGGAGAACGTCGCCGACGCCCGCTCGCTGGCAGAGCAGGGTGTCGGAGAGATCAACCTGGTATCCCAGGACACGACCGCGTACGGACGCGACCTCTACGGCAAGCCGCGCCTCGTCGACCTGCTGCGCGAGCTGACGACCATCGACGGTCCCCGCTGGTGGCGCGTGCTCTACCTCTACCCCTCGATCCTGCGCGACGACCTGCTCGAGGAGATGGCCTCCAACGACCGGATCGCGAAGTACATCGACATGCCGCTGCAGCACGTATCGGACGCGATGCTGCGCGCCATGCGCCGAGGGATCAACGGCAAGCGCCAGCGCGCGCTGCTCGAGTCCATCCGGCGCATCCTCCCCACCGCCGCCATCCGCACCACACTCATCTCGGGCTTCCCCGGCGAGACCGACGCGGATCACAAGGAACTGCTCGAGTTCGTCCGGGACGGCTGGTTCGACAGGCTCGGCGTGTTCACGTTCAGCCAGGAGGAGGGCACCCCCTCCTTCGACATGCCCGACCAGGTGCCCGCCGGCCTGGCGAGCGAGCGCCGGGCCGAGCTGATGGAGGCCCAACAGGCCGTGCACTTCGCCAAGAACGAAGGCCGCGTCGGCCAGGAGGTCGAGGTCCTGATCGAGGAGTTCGTACCCCTCACGAAGCAGGCCACAGGACGCACCGAACACGACGCCCCGGACGTGGACGGCACCGTGCGACTCAAGGGTGTGACGCAGGCGCGACCCGGAGCCGTGATCCGCGCCCGGATCACCGCGGCCGACGGCGACGACCTCGACGCCGAGCCGATCGGATAGATTGAACGCATGGGTTGGGCCAATCGCATCACGCTCGCGCGCGCCGTCCTCACGCTCGTCCTGTGGGGACTGATCGTCTACGCGACGGACCACCACAGCGCGGCGCTGTGGCACACGTGCTTCTGGCTCTTCATCGTCGCGGCCGGCTCGGACTTCGTGGACGGCATGCTGGCGCGCAAGTTGGGCGAGGTCAGCGTCTTCGGGCGGATCGCGGATCCGCTCGTCGACAAGATGCTCACGATCGGCACGCTGATCGTGCTGCTCATGGTGCCCGCGCTGCAGCCCTGGCTGCCGTCGTGGGCCGTGGCGCTGATCTTCACGCGGGAGATCCTGGTGACCGCCGTGCGCGGACAGATCGAGGGCGCGGGCGTCAACTTCCAGGCACTGCCCGTGGGCAAGTACAAGATGGTGCTGCAGTGCTCCGCCGCAGCCGCGCTGATCCTCTGCATGACCGGCACAGCCTGGGTGCGCGACGAGATCGGCGCCCTGGCCTGGCTGCCTGGCGAGCCGGGTACCTGGAATCTGGCCTACACCCTGCTCTGGGCCTCGCTGCTGCTGACGGTGGCGTCGGGCGTGATCTACGCCTTGCGCGCGAAGAAGGCCCTGCGTGACGCCGCCTGAGTCCAGGGCGCGTGATTCACGCGTCGGCGTGCTGCTGCTGAGCGCCTTCGGGCTCGGCCTCTCCCCCATCATGCCGGGCACGGTGGCGTCGCTGGCGACGGCCCTGGTCCTGTGGGCTGTCGCCGCCAGCGGCGGACTGGCCTTCGCGGCGTGCGCCGTCCTCCTGCTGGCTGCTGCCTGGTGGGCCACGCTGCGCTTCGCGGGGACGGTGACGGGCGCGGATGGAACCGGGGATCCAGGCTGGGTCGTGAGCGACGAGGTGGCCGGGCAGGCGATCGCCTGCCTGGGCGCGCTCCCGTGGGTGGGCGAGCCGCAGCTGCTGGGCGCCGCGTTCGTGCTGTTCCGCCTCTTCGACATGCTGAAGCCGCCCCCGGTGAGCACACTCGAGAAGCTGCACGGCGCCCGCGGGATCCTCTACGACGACGTAGCGGCGGGTGTGATCGCCGCTGGCCTCACCGTGGTCGTGGGGCTGACGGGCGTGTTGCCGATCTGACGGCTCCGCCACGTCGCCTGCGGATGGGCACCGGCACGGGCAGGGGCACGGGCACGGGGCGGGGCCTATACTCCTGCCTCGATCCAACGGGAGAGCGGACCATGGCCAAGGCACCCCGGCGCAGCGGCGGACGCGACGACAAGCCCCGACGGCCCAAGGCCGTCCGACCGGTCAAGCCGGCCGCGGCAAAGCCGGTGAAGCCGCCGGCGGCCAAGCCGATCAAGCCGCCGGCCGCCGCGCCGGTCGCCAAGCCCGTCCAGCCGGTCAAGCCGGCGGCGGCGAAGCCCGTGAAGCCCCCGGCTGCGGCACCCGTCGCCAAACCCGTGGCACCCGTCGCCAAGCCCGCGACCGCGAAGCCCGTCGCCAAGCCGATGGGCAAGCCCGCAGCCGCGGCGCCTGTTGCCAAGCCCGCGAAGGGCGGTGCACCCGCACGCAAGGGCCCCAGCAGGCGCATGGCGGAGCAGGAAGTCGGGCGCGGTCGCGCCGGCGCACGAGGCGCAGCAAGCCGCGGCGGCATGGGCATCGGCGCCAAGGTCGGTCTCATCGCAGCGCTCGTGACCTTCCTGGTCGTCGCGCTGACGGTCTTCGCAGCGGGCGCAGGCGGTGGCGAGGACGAAGGCGCCAACTTCAATGCCTACGGCTACACGGCCGTGTCGATCCTCACGGCACCGGATGCGCGCTGGTACCGCGGCTCAGGCGGCGGCGACAAGGGCCTCGGCTACCTCGAGAAGAAGTTCAAGGCCCTCCTCGGTGAGAAGGGCGAGGCCTTCTGGGACGAGCGCCTCAAGGAACTGACGCAGCCCATTCCCCACGAGGACGAAGGCACGTTCCGGGCGGAAGAGATCAAGAAGGCGAAGAAGAGCTTCGAGCGGGAAGTCTCCAAGCTCGGCTCCGGCTCATCCGGTCCCACCGGCCCGAAGCACGTCCGCGCGCGCTTGAGTCAGATCTGGAACGCCATGAGCAGCGGGGACCGGGATCGCTACGCGATCCAGGCCGCCTGGCTGCGCGCGGACGACGCCAAGGGCACGTGGCTGGCGGACAGCAACATCAGCCAGAGTTCGGTGCAGACGGCCGGCGTCGACTGGACCGAGCGCGGCGCCGGCTACGCCTGGATCGACGGCAAGGTCGAGGGCGTGGAGTGCCGCATCTACCGCGGTCCCGTACGCGCCCTGAAGGCGAGTGACCGCATGACGGCGTATGTCTCCGTCGTCGATCGCGGCACGAAGAGCGGCGGCGGGACCGCGATCGGCATGGCCATGCTGCTTCTGGGCCCGCTGCTCGTCGGTGGCGCGGCCTTCGGACTCGCCAACGCCCACACGAAGAACGTGCGCGGCCTCGCGAAGGAGATCGACCGCTTGGGCTCGCACGGCGACCCGCACCGCTCCCTGCACGCCCACGGCGCAGAGGCCACGGCCGTCGCCCGCTCCGTGGAGCGGATGGTCTCCAACCTCGAGTTCAGGGACAAGCACGAGGGCGCCGACCTCGACGAGGTGGTGAGCAAGGAGCAGAAGGTCGCCGAGGAGATCCACGGCGCGCTCATCAGCAAGAACCCGCCGCGGCTCCAGAACTACGAGGTCGAGACGCTCTTCAAGCCGGGCTTCGAGATCGGTGGCGACCACTTCGAGTACTTCCGTGTGGACGAGGACCACCTCGGCCTGATGCTGCTCGACACCAACGTCCGAGGCATCCCGGCCGCGCTGGTGATGTCGGCGACGCGCTCGTACGTCCGTGCGGCCGCGCCGGGCGTCCTCTCCCCCGCCGAGGTCCTCAAGCGCGTGAACCGCCACCTGGCCGGCGAGTTGCCCGCGGGCCGCCACGTCACGGCCCTGTACGTCGTCCTCAACCAAGCGGACGGCAGCGCGACGATCGCCAGTGCGGGTCACCTGCCGCTGCTCGTCTACCGCCACCAGGCGGGCAAGATGGCCAAGGTGAACCCGGAGGGCATCGCCATGGGGCTGGATGCCGGACCGGTCTTCGACTCGTCGCTCCAAGAGGGTGACATCCCCATGGGTCTCGGCGACCGCATCGTCATGTACACGGACGGAGCCCTGCGCATCCAGAACGCCGAGGGCGAGGAGTTCGGCGAGCAGCGCTTCTACGGCGTGGTCACGTCGGAGGCGCCCAAGAACTCGCAGGCCTTCGTCAACTTCGTCGGTGGTGCCATCGATCAGTTCCACCTCGAGGTGCAGCAGAACGACGACATCACGATCTCCACGATCAAGCGCCTCCGCTAGGCACGCGCCGGCTGCCGGCGAGAGCGGTAGAGAGGGAAGCGAGGAAGGCCATGGCCGACGGCGAAGCGAGCGGGACCGGTATGCCCCTCCCCCACGAGAGCCTCAGCGCGTTCCAGCAGAACATCGACGTGCTGTACGGCGAGCGGGATGCGGCCCGCGGCATCCCGAGCACCTACATGTGGTTCGTGGAGGAGGTCGGGGAACTCGGCCGGGCCATCCGCAAGGCCGACCCGGAGAACCTGCAGGTCGAGGTTGGAGACGTGCTCGCCTGGCTCTCCACCCTGGCCTCCCTGACGGGCGTGGACCTTGCTGAGGCGGCCTCCCGCTACAACCAGGGTTGCCCGCGCTGCGAGGAATCGCCGTGCGCCTGCCGACGAGGACCCGCACGATCGTGACCTAAGACGTTGCAATAAAACGTCTTACGAGAAACGATCATGTTTTCATATTATGCGAGTTGCCATACTGTGCGGCACAAGGTAATGTTTGATCAATGGCGTAAGAGCCAAGGCATCCACCCCCCTCGATGCCGTGGGTCATGAGCCACTGATTTGCGAAGGGCATCGACCCCCCGGACGACCTCCGGGGGGTCGCTTTCGTTTTGGCCGTCTTCGCCGCTGGCCGCGCCTCGCCGGATGTCGGGCGCGAGGGGGTGCGTGATACAGTTTTGCGTGGTACGGGCAGTGGACCGGAGGCGCAGTCGTCTCAGGTTTCGCTGACAGGAGGCGGCAGGGTGGAGAGGCACGCTGGGGGGCATGTCCCCAAGCGTGTGCATGGGCGCTGGCAGATGGCCGCAAAGAGGCGATTCTTCGCCCTGGTGGCCACATTCGACGCCCATCCCCCCTCAGTTTCCGGCCGTCGTGAACCGAACATCCGATCAGGTGGTGCCGAGTCCCGGGAGGGGGCAGTACGCACTGCTTCGAGGAGTCTCCCCATGATCGTGCGCAGGACCTTCCTGATGCTGGCGCTTCTGGTGATCGCAGCGTCTTGTCAGTCCACGCCTCTCGATGACATCTGGCCCGGCTGCCAGGTCTGTGTCGAGGTCGAGCAGCCGGTCGCGCCCGCGGCCCAGATCCCCACCTCGTGCCGAATCGAGGAGCGGGTCTCGCCACGCGTGGACTGCAACCCGGTTCGCACCCAGCACACCCTCGTGGTGACCGTGCTCGACCAGTGCGGCAACCCCATGCCCGGCCAGCGCGTCGAGTGGCTCTTGGCTCGCTATCCCGAGGCGGTCGGTGACATCGTCGCCGTGGACGACCAGTACGGCACGGGTCGCATCGCCCCCATGGCGGCGGCGAGCCCGGGCAACAACGGCAACAAGATCGACAACCAGTACGCCGTGTCGGTGACGAACTGGGGTCCCGAGCTGATCGACGCCGGGAACAACCACCCCTTCACCGGCCCCAACGGTGCGCGCCTGCCCGACATCACGGTCGGCCCGGGTGAGACCTGGCTCACGATCACGTCGACGCGCGAAGGCGTGACCGACATCATCATCTACGTCCCGGGCATCCGGGACGGCACCAAACACAAGTGCTGGGCCAAGAAGATCTGGGCCGACTTCAACGTCGAGTTCCCGCAGAGCGCGACGAACACCCTCCCGGACTCGACCCACAACTTCCCGGTCAAGGTCACGCGCCTGGACGGCTCCGGTATCCCCGGCCAGCCGGTCGAGGCCGAGATCCTGGACGGTCCGAACGGCACCTTCGCCAACGGCCAGACGGTCCAGAAGATCGAGACGGACGCCAACGGCATGGCGGACTTCCAGATCCGCAACAGCGGAGGTGCCACCGGCACGAACCGCATCAAGCTGACCGCGATGGGCAGCTTCTACGGTGCCACGTGCCCGCGTTCGCGCATCGTCACGAAGACCTGGCGCAAGGTGAACCTCGAGGTCGACTGCTCCTTCACGTGCGGCCCGACCGTCGCGATCGGCAAGCCCTGCGCGAAGCAGATCACGGTCCGCAACACGGGTGACGCGCCGGCGGAGAACGTGGTCCTCGAGGACACGCCGCAGTCCGGCCTCAACGTGGCTGACGGCTCGTCGTTCCCGATGAACCTCGGCACGCTCGCCGCGGGCCAGACGATCACCCGCACGGTGAACTTCTCGGCCAACGCCGCCGGCACGTACACGAACACCGTGCGCGTGAAGTCCGGCGACGCTTCGGCCCAGAGCACCTGCTCGATCGAGGTCACCGAAGGCAAGCTCGAGATCACCAAGGTCTGCGAGCCGACGAAGGCCCAGGCCGGCAGTGCCGTGCGCTTCGTGGTCGCGGTCTCCAACACGGGCCGTGCTCCGCTCGAGAACGTCGTCGTCGTCGACGAGTTCCCCCAGGGCATCAAGCCGACCAGCCAGAACAGCGCGAACCTCGGCACGCTCATGCCGGGCGACACGCAGGACGTGATCTTCACGGGCGTCGCCGAGGCGCCGGGCAACTACACCAACACGGCCCGTGCAACCGCCGACGGCCAGCAGGAAGTGCGCGCCCAGTGCACCCTCGAGGTCGTCAAGTGCGAGCTGACGATGGAGATGGTCGGCCCGGAGGAGATCTACTACGGCGAGGACGCCAACTTCACGCTGAAGGTCACCAACGTGGGTGACGGTCAGGCCGAGGGCTGCGTCGTCCGCATCAACTACGGCAGCTGCCTCGGCGGCGGCTTCGAGGACGTCAACATCGGCCCGCTCGCCCCCGGCGAGGTCTGGACCCACGACTGGAGCAAGACGGCGGTCGCAGTCGGCCCGTGCACGATCAGCGCGGACAGCAACTGCGGCGCTCGCTGCGAGATCCGGCGCGAGGCCGGCATCAAGGTCACGGGCCTGACGGCGCTCCAGGTGGAGATGACCGACAAGGACAAGAACGGCGTCGAGGCCGGTGTCTTCCGTGTCGGTGAGACGTTCCTCTACCGTCTCCGCGTAGAGAACGACGTCGGTACCGAGGCCACGCCTGAGATCCAGGTGGTCTGGAACCTGCCGCCCGAGCTGGAGTTCGTCTCCGGCAAGAGCATGTCCGGCGACGTCGCCGTGACCGGCTCCGGTCAGAAGGCCGCAAGTGGCGACTTCAGCATGGGTGTCGGAGGCCGCAAGGACTTCGAGATCCTCGTGCGTGTCCTGTCCGCTCCGGCCTCCACGCTGGTCAAGACGGTGGCGCTCGTCAACCGCTCCGCGGATGACGCCGAGCTCGCAAGCGAGAGCGAGAGCACGACCCTCAAGAAGTAGGGCCCCGGCAACGCCGGCCTCTCCTCCGTCTCGGAGGAGGGCGTCGGCACCGAACCCCGAGGTGAGGTACATGAACGTGGCGCGCAGGATCCTGAGGTTCCTGCGCGCCACGTCTTTTGTGTACGTCGGGTTCCTGTGGACGATGCTCTGCTTCGTCCTCGGCATGCTGTGTCTGATCCCCGCCCCGCGCTCGGGCCGCATCGCGCACTTCGTCCTGCGCATGTGGGGGCGCGGAACGCTGGCGCTCGGCGGCGTAGGCCTGCGCGTGGAGGGCCCCGGCACGCTCAAGGGGCACGCCGTCCCGCGGATGATCGTCGCCAACCACGCGTCGTATCTCGACCCCCCCGCCCTCGGAGCCGTGTTCCCGGGCCAGCTACGCTTCGTGCTGAAGCAGGAGCTGATGCGGCTGCCGTTCGTCGGCTGGTACGCGAAGTTCGCCGGCCACTTCCTGCTGGACCGGGGCAACCCGCGCGAGGGCAAGCGCGTACTCGACCGCGCGATTGCACGGGCCAAGCGCTACGGGCTATGCCCACTCGTCTTCCCTGAGGGCACCCGCACGCGCGACGGCAAGCTGGCTCCGCTGAAGACCGGGGCGTTTCAGTTGGCGCTCGCGCCGGGCATTCCCGTGCAGCCCGTGGCCATCCTGCACACCTACGACCTGATGCCGCGCGGGGTCACGGCCCCGCGGCGCGCAGGGACAGTCGTCGTACGCGTCGGCGAGCCGATTCCGGTGGAGGGGCTGAAGGGCAGCCCCGGACGCAAGATCCTCGCGGAGAAGGTGCGCGTGGCCCTGGCGGAACTCGGGGTGGAGTAGGGGCCTTGGGAGGCCGACGAGCAGCGGCGGGCGAGTCTTGGCCCTCCCCTGCAACCTGCGGTCGCACGGGAGGCTCCTAGCGCGACCGCACCAGCAGACCCCGATCGATCGCCTCGCCATCGAGCACCGACTCGACGTCCTCGAGGAAGCGCCGTCCGTCCGTCGTATAGCCGGCCGTCGGACGCACGGTCGGGGCGCGCTCGTGGAACCACGCGTTCAGGCTCTGCATGAAGAGCTCTCGCGTGAGCTTGGCCGCCATGCTCGCCCATCCGATGGCCAGTGACACCTGGTCGCCGCGCGTTACGAAGCGCAGGTGCAACAGACGATCCGGCAGCCGCACGCGGTAGCGCGACTCGCCGGCCGGAGCAGCTGTGGGGCTCACGATGGCGAACGGGAACACCCGCGCAAGATACGCTCCGTAGTCCAAGCGCGCACCCTGGCGATCCATGAGGACGAGCGCATCCTCACCCGGGTAGCGATCCAGGACCGACAACAACAGCGTGGCCGAGAGCATGCCGAGTACGCCGGCCTTGTTGCGCACGGCGTCGAACGAGGCATTGAGCTCTGGCGCATCCGCCGGCAGCACGCGCAGGTCGAGCGCCTGCACGCCACGTGCGGTGAAGCGTTCTTCGAGCGGCCCCGTCCACGGGTAGTGCGGGAGTTCGGCCCCCGAGAGGTCCCGGAACCACGGCGCACACGCGTACGCGTCGGGTCCCCGGTCCGAGTAGCGAACGATGAGGTCCTCGAGGTGCGCCGGCGGCGGCGTGGCCATGGCCGAGGCGAAGAGGCCGACGCCACGCGCCAGGCCCTCCAGCCCGTAGCGTTGCTTCACGGCCTTGGAGTCGTCGACCGGCACGGGCAAGGCTCGGGCGCGCTGCCTGCGGCTTCCCGTGGCCCGCACGACGATGTCCTTCAGGCGCCGCCGCAGATCGCAACCCCAGGACTCGGGCGGGCTCACGGGGCTGGGCTGGACCCGGAAGGCCGCAAGCCCGATCACGAGCGGCCCCAGCAGCGGACCGTAGCCTGCCTCGTCGATCCCGATGTGCAGCACCCGCGCCCACCTCCGGAAGCCGATATAGCACGGCCCGGCGCCTGCCCGGGGACGGCAGGGCGAAGCGAGTGGCCGTTTCCCGGCAACTTGGCCAACGGATCCCCGGCGCGCGCCGTAGGAGCAAGTAGAATTGGAGGAGCAGCCGCATCCGGCCGGTTGGAACCCGCGGAGGATTCCTACCCATGAGCAAGCGGACCACCATCACGCGCGCCGTCGCGATCGTCCTCGTACTGGCCAGTCTCGGCGGCACCATGAGTGCCTGCGGAGGCGGCGGTGCCGTTGCCGGCGCCGTCATCGGTGCAGCCATCGGCGGCGCGATCGGCTCGACGTACGACGACCCGTACTACTACGACGACGACTACTACTACGACGAGTACTACTACTACAAGAGTGGGCCCGACGAGTACGTGAACAGCTGGTAGACGCACGGCTACGCACGCCGGTCACGTCTCGCCGTAGCGATCACCCCATGCACGCCTCGCCAGCTCGCGTGCGTAGCCGTGCGGGCATCAGGGACCGTCCGCGGGCCACGTAGGGGCCTTGGGAGGCCGACGCGTAGCGTCGGCCGAGTCTTGGCCCGACCCGCTCCGCACGCCGGTCACCCCTCGCCGTAGCGATCCCCCCATGCACGCTCGCCAGCTCGCGTGCGTAGCCGTGCGGGCCTGAATTGAGAGGGGCCCGGGCGCTTGCGCGCCCGGGCCCACAGATCGTTCAGCTGCGTGGGTTCCGTCTACGGGGGCACCACGTTCGGACGGACGAGGCCACCCGTGTAGGCCCCAGGCGTCCCGAGCAGCGTCTCGAGATCCTCCGTGGAGTCATAGAGCAGCTGCATCATGTAGTGCGTGTTGTGCGCCCAAGCACCGGGCTCCTTCTGGAGGAACTGGTAGTTGTGCGCGGCACGCAGCAGCGGCCCATCGAAGCTCTGGTAGCGGAAGGGGTAGATCGCCGGCCCCGGAGCGTTGAAGAAGTACGGGTACGCGTGCGAGTCGTACTGGATCCCCTGGCCGGGGAATCCATTCGCCGCGTAGTCCTGGATGGCGGCCCACAACGCGGCGCCGAAGCTCTCCATCTCTTCCTTCAGGTTGTTGCCCATGATGCCGTCGTAGTCGGCGGCACGGTTCAGGCGGTAGTCCTCGAGCGGGATGGCCGTGTGGCAGCTGGCGCAACCAGGCGACACCTGCGGCTTGAAGGTGTGATCCTCCAAGTGGCAGTAGTCACAGCGTGCGCCGCCAGAACCCGGAGCGAAGTGCTCCCACTTCGGCGTGTAGGCCCTCATCGGGTACTCGAGACCGACATCCGCGTCGCCGCCGTACAGCGTTGCGCCGGCCGGCAGGTAGTGGATGTTGCTGAACGTCAGGGCGCCCGGCGTCCCGCCGGCGATCTTGCTCTCGATGTCGGGCATCGATACGCGACCCTGGTGGCAGGCCATGCAGAGGAACGAGTGATCCGGATTGCCCGGATCGTTGTCGAACACGATCCCGCTCGGGAACTCGACGAAGTCCAGGTACTTGACCTCCGGCGTACCGGTGTAGTCCGCATCCTCGACGTGGCACTGCTCGCAGCGGAAGCCGTCACCGACCTCGACCCCCTTGGTGACGTCCAGGCCCCACTCGGCGTAGAAGTCGAAGCCCTCGGGGCTGTGGCAGCGAGCGCAGCCCGCATCCACCTCGCCGCGATCGATCGAGCCTTCCTCGATCTCATCGGCTGCACGGTCCCAGTGACGGAACGCCTCGGCGCCCGCGTCGAAGTGACCCTCGTCGTTGCGGTGCATCTGTGCCATGTTCGGCACTGTGACCTGCGCATGCCCGTCGAGGTCCATCAGCGAGTCGTACAGGAACTCGATGACGTACTTCGGGTTGTGGGCGAAGGCGCCGGGATCCTTCTGGGCGTACTGGTAGTTGTACGCGGCACGCAGCAGACGCGCGCTCCAGTGGTTGTAGCGGTTCGGGTAGATCGCCTCGCCGGGATCGACCATGCCGTTGCCGTTGTCGTTGAAGAAGTACGGGTACGAGTGCGAGTCGTAGACGATCGGCGCGCCAAGCACGTTGGTCGCGTACATCTGGATCGCGGCGTACAGGGCTTCCTGCATCGTCTGGATCTCGTAGTAGACACCCTCGGTGGCGTTGCCGTCACCGTCGTAGTCGGCCACGGAGCCGGCCATGCGGATGTTGCGCACCTCGGTGATGCCCGTGACGCCCGCGTGGCAGCTCGCACAGTCGTCGAACTCGACCTGGAGCGAGTGCGGGTTGTGGCACTCGATGCAGGTGTCGTAGGAGGCGACGTGCGGGTTGCGCGTGTCGTACAGGCCGTAGAGCGGCTCGTCGTCGATCGTGCCGACGACCATGTCGTCGCCGGCCGCGGTGTACTGGTACGCGCCCTTGGCTGCGCCGCCGTAGAGCGTCGCGCCTGCGGCGAAGTAGTGGATGTTCTGGAAGTTCAG
The DNA here is from genome assembly GCA_024639415.1 of Planctomycetota bacterium. Taxonomy (GTDB): domain Bacteria; phylum Planctomycetota; class PLA2; order PLA2; family JAEUHO01; genus JAHEIK01. The sequence continues at coordinate 2,562 of JAHEIK010000045.1, read as the reverse complement.
GTCAGCGTCTTCCGTGTCGTCATCCGTGGGTGCAGCACCCGCGATGTGCGTGTTCAAGCTCACCGTCGAGTTGCGGCCCTGGTGACAGGTCATGCAGCGCGCCTCGGCGCCGAGACCCGTAGCGATCTGGCCCGAGGGGAAGATGACCTGGTCCAGCGCCTCGGCCTCCTCGTTGTGGCAGGCGTCGCAGTTGACCGTGGTCCCCAGGGGAGCCGGTGCATCGACGGAGCCGGCGGGGCTGCCGTCGGAACCCAGGAAGTCGCGGAAGCCACCCGTGCTGTGGCAGCGGGCGCAAGAGATCGGGACCTCACCGTCCCCGTCCCAGTGGCGGAAGGCCTCTGCGTCGAAGTCGGAGTGACCACCCGCCTCCCAGAGCGCCAGCATCTCCTGGGCGGTTTCCGGGTTCATGTTGTCCGGAATGCCGTTATCCGGCACTTCTTCATCTACCGGCGGTACGAACGTGCTGCTTCCGCCGCAACCGGCGAAAGGCAGTGCGATCAGCGCCAACATCAGTACGCCTATGACGCCCCATGTGGCGTGCCAAGCGAAGCGATGCTCCATCAACGGCCTCCTTGTCCTTGTACGGGTCCCTGGTCCCCGCGACCTCCGCCACCCCGGCCGGGGGCGGCGAAACGTGAATGAACGACGTCCTCCCGTGCCCACGGGTCCTGATCCAGGCGGTCGGAATCCACAGCGGTGGCGGACCGGCGACCCGGTCCCCCGCTGTGAACTCCTGCCTGTGTGGACGCTGGACCCATAAGCAAGGGCCGGAGAGCAAACTGCGGACCCATCCGCAGTTCGCGGGGACTCCCACAGAAGGCTGTTAATGAGCCTGTGGAGGAGTCCGCGGAATCGTCCGACGCGACCTGCGCATAACTGCGCACAATCACGCAGTGGTGGTGCGTACATTTACGCACAGCCACTGCGTGAGACTCAGCGCTCCTTCGTCACGGCCCAGTTTGTTGGGGTCTGATGCCGGCCGAGCGCCGACGCGGCCGGGGCGCCCAGCCTCGACTAGCCCCGCTCGGCGAGCGCCAGTCGATGCGCCCGCCGCACCAGGTCGAGGAACTCGCTGCGGTAGCCGCCAGGGTCCTCTCCGACGGCGGGCGTGGCGAGGTCGAGCACGCGCGACCACGTAGCCTTGCCCTTGTGGGGGGACTCCCGCAGAAGCATCCCGAACGCGGCGACCGACGCGGCCCAGCGGAACTCGGGATCCCGCGGCAGACCCTTGGATCCACGATCCACGACATCCTGCTCCATGAGCGTGCTGCTGTCGCCGCCGGGCTGCTTGTAGCGCAGCCGCAGGCGGAACAGAGCCTTGGACGCTGCGACGCGCTCGAGCGGCCGCGTCTCGCTCTCGAGGAACGGGTTGGGGTCGACAGGCGCGCTCGGCAGCTTCCTGCCGGCCGGGACGATTTCGTACAGCGCCGTAACGGCGTGGCCGGCCCCGATCTCCCCCGCGTCCTTCTTGTCGTCGTTGAAGTCCTGCCTCGCCAGGATGCGGTTCTCGTAGCCGATGAGCCGATAGCCGGCGACGCGCTGCGGGTTGAAGAAGATCTGGATCTTGACGTCCTTCGCAATGGTGACCAGCGTCCCACTGGCTTCCTCGACGAGGACCTTCTGGGCTTCGCGGAACGAGTCGATGTAGGCGTAGTTGCCGTTGCCCTTGTTGCTCAGCTCCTCCATGCGGTCGTCCTTGTAGTTGCCCATGCCGAAGCCGAGGATGCTCAAGAACACGCCCGTCTTCGCCTTCGTCTCGATCATGCGCGTCAGGCTGCTGCGGTCCGAGACCCCGACATTGAAGTCCCCGTCGGTGGCGAGGATCACGCGGTTCACGCCGCCTTCGATGAAGTGCTGCGCCGCCACCCTGTAGGCGAGCTGGATGCCCGCGCCGCCGTTGGTCGATCCGCCGGCGTCGAGCTGCGCGATGGCCTTCAGGATGTCGGGCTTGTGCGTGCCCGGCGTCGAGGGCAACACGAGGCCGGCCGCGCCTGCGTAGACCACGAGCGCCACGCGGTCCTGCGCGCGCAGCGTGCGTGTCAGCCGCTTCAGCGACTGCTTCACGAGCCCGAGCTTGCTGGGGGAGCTCATGGAGCCGGAGACGTCCACGAGAAACACGAGGTTGGCCGCGGGGCGGTCCTTGCGACGCAGGACCTTGCCCTTGAGGGCGATGCGTGCCAGGCGGTGGCGGCGGTTCCACGGACACGCGGCGATCTTGACGTCCGCGCGAAACGGCGCTTCGGCGTCGGCGGCCGGGGGCTCGTAGTCGTACGGGAAGTAGTTGATCATCTCCTCGATGCGCACAGCACCCTTGGGCGGCAGCATGCGCTGCACCGTGAGGAAGCGTCGCACGTTGGCGTAGGACGCCGTGTCGACGTCGACGCTGAAGGTCGACACGTCGTCGTCGGCCGCGGTCTTGAACGGGTTGTCGTGAATGCGGTCGTAGCCTTCGGTCCGGAAGCGCTCTGTGCCGTCGTGCACACGCAACCCGCGCGGGTGCAGGCGGACGCCGGGTCCGCCGCGGGCACCGCCGCCTCCGGCGCGGGGCCCGCGCGCACCGAA
>JAHEIK010000343.1 GCA_024639415.1 Planctomycetota bacterium | reverse complement strand
GATGCAGGTGAAGAGCAGCCCCAGGATGGTTGGGACGTACACCCCCCAGCTGGCCGAGCCCGCGCCCGGCTGCAGAACGGCCATGCCGGCGTCGTCCGGGTCGTAGTAGACGGTGACCTGCTTGCCTACGGGGAAGCGCTTGCGCCCCTCGCGCGCCGCTTCGGTGTGGGTCTTCGCACGGCCTGCGGTGTTGCCACTGCCCATGGCGTGCTTGTCCGAGGTGTAGCCCTTGCCGGCGACCTCGTACGCGTACTCGACCGAGTAGCGGTAGGTGATCCGGCGCGACATGCCGGAGCCGCTGGAATCGCGGTGCAAGCGCACCACCTTGACGCGCCCTTCCGTCGTCGGCCACGACGCGGAGGCGAAGGCCTGCACCAGATACCAGCAGCCCCAGAGGAACATCGGCAAGCCGATCACGAGGCAGACGATGCCCGCGACCACGGCCGCCTTCCTGCGGGACGGGCGCGCCGTCTCTTGCTGCGTCTCGGTCACCTGCGTCTCCCCGGTCTGGTCGTCGGTGCTGCGAAGGGAGACTTGTACACGGAGGGCTGTGGGCGCGGGAGTGGCCACTGCCTTCGCATGAGCCAAGCCCAAAAGGAAAGGTGGCCGCGACCGATCCTGGTTCTGAATCGGTCGCGGCCTTGGTGTCGCGGACGTGATCGGCCGGCCCAGGCCAGGGGGGATAAAGCCGGACGTATCCGCAACGTGGGATTGGGGTTGTGATTTCCGGAACGCGGCGAGTTGGGTACCGCGCGGGAGGGGTCCTCACACGCCCCGGCGACCGCGGTCACTCACGCAACCGTGTTCGCCGAGACGCCCGAGGCGTTCGTTAGGTTCTTCGTGGGGATGCTCCGACACGCGTCGGCTGGCGGTCATGGGACCGCGGGGTTGCACGCGGAACAGCTCCGCCTTCAACAGCCGCCAGGCGTCGCCGAACTCGGCGCTGTAGGTCGCGGCCTCCTCACCCGTGGCGCAGGCCAGGGCCTCGACGGCATCGCGTGCCCGGTCCCATGCTGCGTCCAGGCTGGCCATCGTCTCGCTGTAGCGCATGAGCGCTTCGGGCGTGAGTCGAGCCGGGTCGCGGCGCAGCGTCTCGATGACGCGGCCTTCGCGATCCAGTTCCTCCCGTACTCGCGCTTCGAGCTTCGTCTGCATCGTTCCGTCCCAGGTTGCCTCGCTGTTCGCACTCCGCGTGCCAGTCGAAGCGAGGCAGAAAGTGGGGACATGCAGTCCGATCCTGCGAGCCGCGTGCAGATCCTGCACGGCGAGATCCGCCGGTCGTGCAAGATCTGCCGACCCATCCAGAGGCCGGGGTAAGCCCCCGGTCTAGCCCTCGATGCTCGCAGCCACGGTGTCCAGCCACGTCTTGAGCTCGTCGGGATCCACCGGCTTGACGAAGTGCCGGTTGAAGCCTGCCGCGTGGGACGAGTCGAAGTCGAACGCCTGGCCCCAGCCCGTCAGAGCCGCGAGGTGCATGCCCTGGAGTCCGGCCTCCTCGCGAATGCAGCGCGCGAGGGCCCAGCCGTCCATGGCGGGCAGGCCGATGTCGAGCAGGCCCACGTCGGGCCTGCGGCGCAGCGCCAGCTCGAACGCCGCGCGGCCATCCTCGGCGTGCATGACCTTGTGGCCCCAGTGACGCAGCAGCATGGACATCGCTCGCGCCGCGTCCGGCTGATCCTCGGCGAGCAGGACCCGCAGCACCGGCAGAGGCCCGCGTCGCTCGCCCGCCGGCTCTTCGGTCTGGCGCGCCGCGGGACGCTCGATGCGGGGGAGGCGCACGACGAACTCGCTGCCCTTGCCGCGGCCCTCACTGGACGCCGTCACCCAGCCTCCGTGCAACTGGACGAGCTCACGGACCAGCGTCAAGCCGAGACCGAGGCCGGAGCGCAGTCGCGGCCCTTCGGGGTCGCGCACTTGCGCGAACATGTCGAAGATCCCGGGAACCTCGGCGGGCGGCATGCCGCAGCCCTGGTCCTTCACGATGATCGAGACCTCGTCGCCGTGCGCTCGCACGAACACGTGGATCGTCGTGTCGCGCGCGGAGAACTTCGTGGCGTTGTTGAGCAGGTTGCCGATCACCTGGCTGATGCGCACCATGTCGGCGTCGATCCAGATCTCGTCCTGCTCGACGGCGAGCACGATGCGCTGCCCCAGCTTGAGGGCGGGAATGCGCGCCGTCTCCACCGCTTCGCGTGTCGTCGCGACGACGTCCATGGCCTGGCGCTGCAAGCGGATCTCACCGCGCCGCACGCGGTTGGCGTCGAGCAGATCGTCGATGAGTCGCTGCATGTGCCGCGACTGCCGCCGGAAGATGTGCATCGCCTCGTTGGCTTCGTCCGCATCCTCCGGTAGGTGCGACTGGATCACGGCGAGGCCGGCGATCATCGCGCCCAGCGGATTGCGCAGCTCGTGGCCGAGCATGGCGAGGAAGTCGTCCTTGCGGCGGTCCGCTTCCGCCAGTGCCTCGGCTCGTTCGGAGGCCTGCCGATAGAGGTTGGCGCTGTCGAGCGCGAGGGCCATCTGCGCCGCCGCGCCACGCAGGATCTCCTCGTGCATACGGGCGAAGCGTCCCGGACGTTCGTGCGCGAAGAGGAGGATGCCGATCACCTCACCCGAGCGCGCCGACACGGGGGCGGACATGAAGCTGCGGACCGGCGGATGACCCGCTGGGATGCCGTGAAAGGGCTCGTTCTTGCCGTAGCGAGGGTCGCGCGTCACGTCGTTGAAGCGCTGGACGGCCCGGCCGTGGACCGTGCCGCTGAAGAGCGAGGTTGCGCGCGGACGTCCGAGCTTCTCGAAGGTCGAGGCCGAGACGCCGGCGATCGTGTGCGGCTCGAACTCCGTCGCGCCCGGCTCGGTCGGACTGGTGAGGAACGCGCCCATCTGCGCACCGAGCAGGCGCGTCGCCTCCTCCGTGACGCGCCGGAGCACGCGGCCGATGTCGAGGTCGGCCACGAGCAGCGCGTTGATCTCGTTCAGCGCCTGGAGCACCTCGCGGCCCAGCAGGAGCTCGCGTTCGGTCTCGTGCCGCTGCATCGCGATCGCGGCGGTGCGCGCGAGCGCGGACAGCACCTCCAGGTCGTCGCCGCTGGGTTCGCCCGCCTCGCGGCCGTAGACGTCGAGCGAGCCGAGCACCTCGCCACCGGGAGCGCAGATCGGCGCACTACAGCAGCTCGCAAGACCTGCCGCGCGCACGCCGTCGCGCAGCTCACTCCAGCCCTTGGAGTTCGCGAGCTCGGGGATCGACACGACCTGCCGCTGGAAGGCCGCTTCGCCCGCCGGGTGGCCGCCCGGCGCGACCGGAATGCCCTCGGCAAGCCGCCGCTCCAGTTCGTCCGGAAGCGACGTGAGCGCGGGCGTGAGCAGCAGGCGCTCGCGGGAGACCTGCATGATGGCGGCTTCGTACGCTCCGCCGGTCAGGTCCAGGACGGTCGTCAGCATGTCGCGCAGCGCGTCCTGCAGCCGGCCCGACTCCGCGAGCGCTTCGAGCACACGGCGCTGCCCCTCGGCCAGGGCCTCGAGGCGCCGACGTCGCGTGACGTCGCGCTCGACGCTGACGATGCCGATCAGCTCGGACCCGGGTCCGCGGACCGGCGTCAGGGTGAAGGCGACGTCGATCTGGCGGCCGTCCTTGTGGCGGCGGCGCGCGATCGTCTCGCGGCTGGCGTCGCCCCGGCGGGCGCGGGCGAGGGCCTGCTCCGCTTCCGTGCGGGCGGTCTGCGGCACCAGGCGGTAGACGGACTGGCCGAGCATCTCGCCTGCGTCCCAGCCGTAGAGGGCGGCAGCGCCGGCGTTCCACACCCGTACCGTGCCATCGGCGGAGGTGCCGATGATCGCGTCCGTGCTGCGGTCGGCCAGGCCGGCGAGCAACTCGCGTCCCGTCGCGCCGCTCGTCGGCGCTCCGGACGTGGAGCGATCGTCTGCGGCGACGCCGTCGGGCGGAAGAGTGGGACGATGCGGTCCCTCCACGCAGCTACCTCCTTCCATGGCGACTTCGCCGAGCGGGCCATGGTACCGGCCTGCTCTGCAAGCCGCCCGCCTAGCGAATGGGGTGCCGAAGCCTGGCGACTAGGTTCCGGAGTCCGAGCGCTCTCCGTAGGACTGCAAGCGGGAGTAGAGGGTCCGCACGCTGATCCCCAGCACTTCGGCGGTCGCCCGCTTGTTGCCCTCGCACGAGGCCAGCGTGGCGAGCACGAGCCTGCGCTCTGCCTCGGCCACGGTCGTGCCCACGGGAATCGAGAGGACGCTCGAGGCCTCCGCCTCGACCGCGGGCGTCTCGGGCGCCTCGTCCTCGGCTCGGTAGACCCGTACGTCCTCGGCCGTGATCACGTCGTCCGCGAGGATCCAGGCGCGCTGCATCACGTTGCGCAGCTCACGGACGTTGCCGCTCCAGGCCACCGACTCCAAGCGGCCGATCGCATCGGCGCCGAGCCGCTTGTGACCGGCCTCCGCCGCATTGATGCCCTTCAGGAAGTGCCGGGCGAGCAGCTCCACGTCCTCCATCCGGTCGCGCAGCGGCGGCAGGCGGATCGGGAACACGTTCAGTCGATGGAAGAGATCGGCGCGCAGGCGGCCGTCGGCGATGGCGTGACGGGGATCCCGGTTCGTCGCGGCCAGGATACGGACATCCACAGTGAGCGGTTCCTGGCCGCCTACGCGTACGAAGGTGGACGTCTCGAGCACGCGCAGCAGGCGCACCTGCAGCTCGGCCGGCATCTCGCCGATCTCGTCGAGGAACAG
>JAHEIK010000342.1 GCA_024639415.1 Planctomycetota bacterium | reverse complement strand
CACGCCGTCGATGTTGGTGGCCGTCGAGCCGGGCGCCTTGGGCTCGATGTAGCCGGTCTCGTCCGTCGTGATCTGGCCGTCGAGGAACTTCGTGTTCGGCTCGTGGCCGATCGCGATGAACAGCCCCTTGCAGTCCAGGTCGCGCGTCTCGCCGGTCTTCGTATCCGTCAGTTGCACGCCCGAGATGGCCTCGTCGCCGTAGACGTCGGTGACGGAGCTGTTCCAGACCATCTCGACCTTGGGGTTCTCGAGCACACGCTCCTGCATGATCTTGCTGGCGCGCAGCTCGTCACGGCGATGGACCACGCTCACCTTGCCCGCGAACTTGGTGAGGAACTCGGCCTCCTCCATCGCGGTGTCGCCGCCACCGACCACCACCAGGTGCTCGTCGCGGAACACGGGTAGCGCACCGTCGCAGACAGCGCACGCGGAGACGCCACCGCCGGACTGGGCAAGACGCTGCTCATTGTCGAGCCAGAGCCACTTGGCCTTGGCGCCCGTCGCGATGATGACGGCGTGGGCCTTGATCTCCTCGCCCTCGAGCGAATGGAGCACGAACGGCTTCTGTGAGAAGTCGCACTTCGCAATGTCGTCCGTGATGACCCGCGTGCCGAAGCGCTCGGCCTGCTTCTTCATGTCGGCCATCATCTCCTGGCCGGTGATGCCGTCGGGGTAGCCCGGGAAGTTCTCGACGTCGGTCGTGAACATGAGCTGGCCGCCGGGGATCATCTCCTGGGTCGGCGCGCCTTCGTAGACCAGGGGGTTCAGGTCGGCGCGGGCGGCGTAGAGGGCCGCGGTCCAGCCGGCGGGGCCGGAACCGATGATGACCACCTTCTCGACGTCGTTGTTGCTCATGGAGACTCCTCGTGGGGCGCCTTCCCGCGCCGGGGCCGGGGATCCTACACGCTCCGGGGGCCGGGACGGGGCCGTTTCCCCCACGAGGGCTGAGGAGTCGTTCAGCTTGCAGCAGGACCGCTAGCGGGCCCCGCCCGGCACGTCCCGCAGGCCCTGGATCTCCGCCGCAGCCGCGCGGGCCGCTTCGTCGTCCAGGCCGTGGAGGGAACCCACGGCCTCCGTGAAAGCGAGCAGGGCGCGATCCGTGCGTTCCGTCCGGGCCAGCGTGCGGCCCAGGCCCAGGAGCGCGAGTCCCAGATCGCGGGCGTCGTTCCAGATCCGCGCCTGCTGGACGCTGGTGCGGAACGCACTCTCCGCCTCGTCGATGCTGCCGCTAGCGAGGTAGCCCTCCCCCAGCGCGCGGTAGGCACGCAGGAGCGCGGGCTGCCCCGGCCCGGCACGGGCGGCTTCGAGGGCATCGCGGAGGGCCTGCAAATCGACGTCGTCGCTCATGGCGCCAGCGTACCCGCGGGCGCCCGCGGAGCAATCAGCGCGGGAAGGCCGCCGCCACGCCTGCGTCGACGGGCAGCGTGGCCCCTGTGGTCGGGGTCGTCTCGGCTGCGAAGAAGACGACCGCCTTGCCGACGTGCTCCGCAGTGACGGGGACGCGCAGCAGGCTGCGATCGCGGTAGTAGGCCTCGAGCCCCTCGGCGTCGAGGCCGCGTGCCTGCATGCGATCGGGGCCGACCTCGGCCCACAGGCCGCTCGGCACGTCCCCGCCGAAGACCGCATCGGCGTTGACCATGTTCACGCGCACGCCGTGGGGCGCCAGCTCCAGGGCGGCGATCTTGCCAAGCTGCGCCGCGCCGGCCTTGCTGGCGGAGTAGGCCCCGAACTGCGCGCCCGGCGCGAAGACGTTCTTGCTCGCCTGCAGCACGACGGCCCCGCCGGTCTGCTGCTGCTCGAAGAGCCGCGCTGCCGCGCGCAGCACGGTCATCGTGCCGGTGAGGTTCACGTCGACGACCTGGCGGAAGCGCTCGTCGTCCATGTCCTTGAGCGTGCTGACGTGGGCGATGCCCGCATTGGGCACGAGCACGTCGAGGCCGCCGAAGGCGAGCACGCACGCCTGGAAGGCGGCGTCCACCGACGCCGTGCTCGTCACGTCGAGGCGTGCGGACTCCAGCGGCGCCCCGGGCACCTTCTCCCGCAGCAGGGCCGTCACGCGTTCGAGTGCGTCCAGGTCCACGTCCGTGAGGAAGAGGTGGGCGCCTGCGCGCAGCAACTCCAGCGCGATGCCATACCCGATTGCCCCGCTGCCCCCCGTGACGAGGGCTACGCGGCCGGCCAGCGGCTGCGGCTGCTTGCTGCCGAGCTTGGCCTGCTCGAGCGACCAGTACTCCATGTCGAACAACTCGGCCGGCGGCAGGCCCTCGTAACGACCGAGGGCTGCCGCGAGCGCCTTGGCGCGCAGCGTGTGCTCGGCGAGATCGCCTGCGATCTTCGCCGCCTTGCGCTCGGGACCGAACGCGAACAGTCCCGCCCCTTCGACGACGACGACACGCGGGTGCGGGTCGAGCATCGTGGGCGGCAAGGCGACGCGCGCGCGGTTGGCCTCGAAGTACGCTTCGTAGTCTCGCGCGTAGTCGGCGATGCGGGCGCGCACGACCGCGGGATCGCGCGCCTCGGCCTCGCTCAGCACGAGGTACGAGCCCTTGGTGCGGATCACGTGGTCCGGCGTCATCGGGCCCAGTTCGAGCAGGGCGCGGGCATCCGGATGGCGGCTGAAGGCGACGAGGTCGTCGTCCCCACGCCAGGACGCGACGAAGCGCGTGTAGAGGCGATTGCCCCGGTCCAGCGCCAGCGCGCCACGGATGGTGGGCAGCACCTCGCCGGCCAGCGCACGGGCGTCATCCTCCCCGCCGCCCGCGCTGGTCGTCATGCGCGGCTTGCCCGCGATGCGCTGCGCGCAGAAGCGCTCGGCCTTGTCCACGAGCGTGACCATGCGCTCGTAGCTCGTCCGGGCGTCGTCACCGAAGGTGAAGAGGCCGTGCTTGAGGAGCACGATGCCCTCGCACGAGGGATTGGCCTCATACGCATCCGCCACGGCCTTCGCCAGCGGGAAGCCCGGCATGATCCACGGCAGCACGGGGATGTCGGCGCCCAGCGCCGCGTGGATGAGCGCCTCCCCGTCGGGCTGATTCGTCAGCACGAGGATGGCGTCGGCGTGGCTATGGTCGACGAAGCGATGCGGCAGGAACGCATGCAGGAGCGTCTCGACCGAGGGCGTCGGAGCCTTCGCGTCGAGCAGCTGGATCCGGACCTGGTTGACCATCTCCTCGTCGGTCATGGCGTCGACCGCGCGCAGGCGCCTCAGCGGTTCGAGGCGGCAGGCGGGCAGCCCCGCGGGCTCGATGTCGACGAGGTCCCAGCCACTGCCCTTGACGCAGATCACCTCAACGGGCTCCCCCAGCAGGTCCTTGACCGTGGTCTTGACGGAGGTGTTGCCGCCGCCGTGGAGCACGAGGTCCTCATCCCGCCCGATCAGGCGCGAGGAAAACACCCGCAGGGCCAGATCCTCACCATGGGCCCCTGCGTAGCGGTCGATGAACGTGCGGGCTTCTTCTGTGGTCCAGCGGCTTTGCATGCCGTCGTTGTAGCCCGCGGCGGCCATCAGGGGAAACGCGCTACGAGGTATGCCCTCGCGAGACGCCCACGCGAGGGGACTGCCACGGCGACCGGCTCCGACTGCGCGCTCGACCGCTGCTAGCTACCCAGCTTGGCCTCGACGAGTGTCAGGATCTCCGCTTCCGCGGCGGCTGCCGCCTGGGTGAGGGCCTCCGCTTGCTGCAGATAGCGCGCGCGCGCCTCGGGATCCGTCAGATCCTTGGCGTTGATGCGCACGTTCAACCCCGCGCCGCGGACGGCCGTCCGCGCGCACAGCGCCCCGACGCCGGCATCGGACGCCGAAGCCGCAAGACCCGTCTCGGCCATCGCACGCATCACGTCCATGGACTCGAGCGCAACCGCCATCACACGCAGCGGCACGTCGATCGCCTGGCGCGTCGCCGCCTGGATCGCCGCGTCACGCACGGTGGGCTCGGCCTTCCACGCGGCCATGATCGCGTGGAAGGCGTCCGTGTCCTTGTCGACGAGGGCAAGCAGCTCGGCGTAGGCGGCCTTGCCCTTCTCGGCCTGATCGCTGAATGACTCCCAGCGGTCGTCCCAGCCGCGCTTGTGGCTGGAGAGGTTGGCCACCATCGCGCCCAGCGCTGCGCCCAGTGCCCCCACCGCGGCACTGATCGATCCCCCGCCCGGGGCGGGGGACTCCGACGCCGTCTCCTCGGTGAAGGCCTGCACGGTCATGGCAACCAGACGTTGCTGCGTCTTGTCGCGGATCGCGTACTCGATGATCTTCTCTTCGGGATCGAAGGGCGCGAGGTCGTCGAGGCCCATGGAGCGCACGGCGATCTTGACGAGTTCGGCGTCGGACACGCCCGTGGAGCGTCGCTGCTTGCGGAGGTAGTAGCGGCCGGCGTCGAGCATCGCGTTCAGCGGGATCAGGCCGACCAGTTCGCTGCCCGTGACCCGTACGCCGCGGTCGCGCGCCCGCTCACTGCACTCGTCGAAGGCGACGTGGACCGGCGTGATCGAGATGTTGGTGAGATTGAGCGAGATCTGGGCAATCCCGTACTCCTCGATGTACCAGCCGATGCCCTTGGTGCACTTCAGGCTGCCGGGCACGTCGATGGCGTTGCCGGCTTCGTCGCGCACGATCGCACCGGTGAGCGGCGGCTCGCGCTTGACGCGCCCCTTTTCACGCACGTCGAAGGCGATGGCGTTGGCACGCCGGGTCGACGTCGTGTTGAGGTTGACGTTGTAGGCCACGAGAAAGTCGCGAGCACTCACCGC
>JAHEIK010000341.1 GCA_024639415.1 Planctomycetota bacterium | reverse complement strand
GTCGAGCCCGCAGCGCGCTGATGTTCTACCGGCAGACGACGGCGCTGAAGGAACTCGATCGCGCTCTCGTCACCAACCCGAACTACGTGCCGGCGCTCGCGCTCAAGGCGTCGATCCACATCGGCAACGGCGACTACAAGCGCGGCGAGGAAGCGCTCGCCAAGGCGCTGAAGGTGGACCCGCGCCACAAGGAGGCGCGCGCCGTCAAGGCCGCTCTCCATTGGATCCGCGGCGAGACCAAGGCTTTCGAGGCCCTGCGCGACGAGCTCCTCGCCTACGATCCGACGTACGGCGAGCTGTACATCATCTGCGCCGAGCTGGTGGGGGAACGCCAGCGCCGCTACGACACGGCCGCCGAACTTGCGCGCAAGGCGATCGAGATCGACCCCGACGATCGCAACGCCTACGTCGTGCTCGGTGAAGCGCTGATGAATCGCGGCCAGACCGATGACGCACTGAAGCAGTTCGAGATCGGCATCGAGAAGTCCAAGCGCTGGGAGGACGTGCGCCGCGACAACTGGGTCGAGGTCCTCTCGGAGTGGATGCCGAAGTTCAAGACGATCGAGACGAAGCACTTCCGCATCCGGCTGCCGCTCAAGGAGTGGCACGTCATGCAGCACTACCTGCCGGACCTGCTGGAGGAGGCCTACGAGACCCTCACGAAGAAGTATGGCCACGAGGTCGAGGTGCCGACGTACGCGGACTCCTTCGATCGCTCCGACGACTTCTCGGTGCGTAGCGTGGGCTCGCCCGGCCTGCCCGCCCTGGGCGTATGCTTCGGCAACACCGTCACGCTCCTCGGTCCCACCTCCAAGCCGCTCGGGCAGTTCTCCTGGGCGCGTACGACGTGGCATGAGTTCGCGCACGTGGTGACCCTGCAGCAGAGCAAGGGGCAGGTGCCGCGCTGGCTGACGGAGGGGCTGTCGGTCTTCGAGGAGAAGCAGCGCCGCGATCGCTGGGGTCGTGACATGGAACGCCAGCTCTACGATCGCTGGAAGACCGGTCGCCTGCTCAAGATGTCGCGCATCAACCAGGCCTTCCGCGGCCCGGACATCCTCTTCGCCTACTACCAGGGTGGCCTGATCAGCGAGCACCTGATGCAGGCGCGTGGCTTCGAGGTCATTCCCAAGATGCTCAAGGCCTTCGCGAAGGACCGGAGCACGGCACAGGTCTTCAAGGACGTGCTCGATCTCGAACTCGCTCGCTACGACGAGATGTTCGAGAAGCACGTCGAGTCCATCGTCGGCTCCTACAAGCTGGTCCCGCGCTGGGATCCGAAGAGCATGGAGGCCTTCGCCAAGCGCATCGAGAAGGACCCCAAGGACGTCGAGGCACTTATTCGCCTGGCGTGGGGCCACTTCCAGCGCCGCCGGGAGATCGACGCCGGGGACGCACTCGCCAAGGCCAAGAAGCTGCAGCCCGACCACCCGGAGGTCATCCTCCTCGAGGGCCAGTTCGCCGAGCGCAACAAGCGCACGGACCTCGCCGTCAAGCACTACGAGCGCTACCTGGAGGCGGGCCACGACGACTTGGGCGTGCGCCTCTTCCTCGCGAGGCGCATCCTCCAAGGGGGCGCCGACAGCGAGGAGGCCGTCAAGCACCTGCAGGCCGCCAAGCTCTGCTTCCCGCGCTACATCCGTCGTGACAGTCCGTACCTGCAGCTCGCACGCCTCTACCGGGGGGCGGGCGACATGGAGAAGTCCATCGCCGAGTTGGAGGCCTACGCCGCCATCGCAGCCGAGAACTACGGCGTCCGGAAGGAACTGAAGGCCTGGTACAAGAGCAAGAAGAACCACGCCGCCATCGCGCGGGTCTGCGATGAGATGATCGACATCTCACCCTACGGCGCCAACGTCGGCGGTCGCGAGGCACCCGATCTCGAGCTGCACCGGGACTACGCCGCCGCGCTGATCGAGCTGGGCCGTACGCAGGAAGCCCTTCGCGAGCGCAAGGTCCAGGTCGAGCTGTTCCGCTTCATTCCCGAGGAGAAGCGCGTCGAGGCCGGCGCCGTGAAGGACTTCGTGGCACTGGGCAATGCGCTTCTCGAGGCGGGTGAGACGGCCGAGGCCCTGACGCAGGCGCTGGCGGCCCTCCGTCTTGCCCCGCGTGATGCAAGTGCCCTTATGCTGAAGACGAGGGCACAGGAGGCTGGCGGCGCTCGGTGAACACCGTCTATCGCGAAATCAACGATGGCTTGCGGGAGGAACTCCTGCAGGCGCTAGGCCGGCATCGCTTCCGGCTCTGGTTCCGCGACACGGCCGTCGTGGACGTGGGCGAGCATGCCCTGACGCTGGCCGTGCCCACCGACGTGCACCGGACGTGGCTGCAGTACACCTATGGGGACGTGCTGCGCGATGCATGCGAGCGCGTGCTCGGTGAGGGCGTCGACGTGCGCCTGCGCGTCTCACAGGAGCAGGACGCCCGCCGTGTCTTGCGCGAGAAGCTGCCGCACAAGCCGCAGGACTGGGACGATCTCATCGAGCGCCGTGGGGCGCGCCCCAGCCTCGACACGTTCGTGGCCGGCGGCAGCGGCCGCTTCCCCGTCATGGTGCTGAAGCAGCTACGCGACGGTGGGGCTGTTCGCGGTGCGACGACCTTCTACCTGCATGGCGCCTGCGGTGCGGGCAAGACGCATCTGCTGCGCGGGCTGCACGCCGATGTCGTGCGCCGCCGCCCCGGCTCGGCCATCTACCTGACGGCCCGGCGCTTCACGGAGGTCGATGCGCTGCGTGCCTTCGAGCTGGACCTGACCAGCCGGCGCCTGATCCTCATCGACGACGTGGATGAGCTCGCGGCCCGCCAGGCCACGCAGGCCGCCCTGGTTCGCCTGCAAGAGCGCTGCTGCGGCAGTGACACGCGTCTGGTGCTCGCGGGCCGGAGCCACCCCAGCGACATCGCCGGCTTCTCCGCGCGTCTGCGCTCGCGGCTGCTGGGCGGCATCGTCCTCGGTGTCGGCCTGCCGGACCGCACGCTCCTCGGAGAGATCCTGAAGGAACGGTCCCTGGTCATGGGGGCGGAGCTCAAGCCCGAGGTCGAGACGGCGATCCTCGATCGCACCGCGTCTGTGCGCGGCGCAGTGGAGATCCTCGACCGCTGGGCGGTCGCGTCCGGCGAGGTCGGACGCCCGCTCGAGGCGAGCTGGCTGGAAGAGCTGGCTCCCAGCGTGGCAGCCACGGCGCGGGAGGAGGTCATCCGCCGGGCGAAGGAGGTCGTAGCAGCCCACTTCGCCGTCCCGCGCCCGCTGCTCGATCAGCCGACGAAGGTGCGGAGTGCTGCCTTCCCGCGGCGCATGGCGATGTACCTCGTCTACCGCGCCTGCGCGCTACCCCTGACGGAGCTGGGAACGGCCTTCGGCCTGCGCAGCCACAGCAGCGTGAGCCGGGCCATCCGTGAGATGCGCGAACTGCGCACGACCGATGCGGGTGTGGAGCAGCTGGTCGACGGTCTGCTGGCGAAGATCTAGGGGCTGATCGGCCACCTCTGTTGGCCTCGCCCTCACTAGCTCTCCCGCACTCCATCTCTTGCCCCCGTTCCCGAGGCTGTCGTGAGGGAGAGATGGTGAGGGAGACCTGGTGAGGGAGTGACGGGCAGGTCCCACACCCCATCTATCCTGCGCCGTA
This sequence comes from Planctomycetota bacterium, assembly GCA_024639415.1. Classification (GTDB taxonomy): domain Bacteria; phylum Planctomycetota; class PLA2; order PLA2; family JAEUHO01; genus JAHEIK01. The sequence continues at coordinate 1,132 of JAHEIK010000341.1, read as the reverse complement.
TGCCTCGACCCAACGGCACCTTCCTCGTCCTGGACGGCATCGACGGCTGCGGCAAGAGCACGCAGGCGCGCCGCCTGTCCCTGCATCTCGAGCGTCTAGGGCACAAGGTCCTCCATACGCGTGAGCCGGGCGGATCCGTGCTCGGTGAGCGGGTACGCGGGCTGCTGCTCGATCCAGAGCTGGGCGACATCGCGCCGATGGCCGAGGTCTTCCTCTACCAGGCCTCACGTGCCCAGCTGGTCGAGGAGGTCATCCGACCGGCGCTGGCCCGTGGCGAGGTCGTCGTCTGCGACCGCTGGCACTACGCCACGACCGCGTACCAGGGTGCATACGAGGGCGTGGGTCGCCGCGCGGGCGAGGACGCGCTGCGGATCAGCTCTGCCCTGGCGACAGGCGGCACGGAACCTGACCGCGCCGTGCTGCTCGACATGCCCGCCGGGGACGCGGACAAGCGCGTAGGGACCGAGCGCGACCGGCTCGAGTCCCGTGGGGATGCCTACCGGGCGCGCGTGACGGAGCGCTTCCGGGCGATCTTCGCCGAGGAGCCGGAGCAGCGCCGCAGCGTGAACGCCGAGGGCACGATGGACGAGGTCGAGGCACGGGTCTGGGAGGCGGTTCGTGACCTCTTCGATTGAGCATCCGCTTGCGCACCACGGTGCCCCGGGGGACATGCTGCTGCGCACCCTGGCGGCGAAGCGGCTCTCGCCGTCCTACCTCTTCGAGGGGGCGGATGCCGAGGCACTCCACGATGCGGCGCGCGCGTTCGCCGCAGGCATCCTCAGCGGCTCGCCCCCCGGACCGGCGGATGAGCGTGTGTTCCGCTTGGCGCAGGAGGGAGCCCACCCCGATCTGCACGAGCTACGACAGGACAAGGCGACCGTGATCTCCGTTGCGGCCCTCACACCTGTTCTCGAGCGGGCGCACATGACGCCGCTCGAGTCGACGCACCAGGTGTTCCTCATCGATCCCGCCGAGGCGATGGAGGCCGAGGGTGTCGCGCGCTATCTCAAGTCGCTCGAGGAGCCGCCGGAGGGCACCGTCTTCATCCTGGTGACGACGCGTGCCGAGCGACTGCCGCAGACCGTGCTGAGTCGCTGTCGCCGTGTGCGCTTCCCGCCGTTGTCCGGCGAGC
>JAHEIK010000044.1 GCA_024639415.1 Planctomycetota bacterium | reverse complement strand
CTCCGCCATCTCTCTGCGCGCCGCCCGTGGGCTCCCGTTCTCTTGGGGACCACGAGAACGAGTTCGAGCACGCTCTCGCCCACGCGTGCCCCCCTGGCCCCTCTTGGCGCCGCCCGTGGGCTCCCGCTGTCTGGTGACCACGAGAACGAGCTCGAGCACGCGTTCGCGTACGCGTGTCTCCGCCATCTCTCTGCGCGCGGCCCGTGGGCTCTCGCTTTCTGGGAACCACGAGAACGAGCTCGAGAACGCGTTCGCGTACGCGTCTCTCCGCCATCTCTCTGCGCGCTGCCCAGGGGCTCCCGCTTTCTTGGGAATCACGAGCACGCGCTCGAGCACGCGCTCGCCCACGCGCATCTCGTCTCTTCTCCGGGACCCTAGTTCGCGCGCACGGCCAAGCGGATGGCCCTGGCGATCTCCGCCGGCTCCAGGCTCGCTCGCACGAGCCGCCGACGCGCGGCTTCACGGGGCATCCCGTACACGACGGAGGTGGCCTCGTCCTGCGCCACGGCATCACCGCCCCGGTCCCGCACGACCTCCAGGCCCGCGACACCGTCCTGCCCCATCCCCGTGAGGATGCCGGCGAACAAGTCGCGCCCGAACTCGCGGGCAGCGGACTCGAACAGGAAGTCAGCCGACGGGCGGAAGCGGCCGATCGGCGGACTGGCGTCCAGCTTCACCCGCCCGCGGTCGACGCCCAGATGCCGTCCGTCCGGCGCGACGTACACGTTGCCCGGCTCCAGCGGCGCGTCGGCCCGCGCCACGGAGACGCTCAGTTCTGCCGCCTCGTCCAGCCACGCCGCCAGTCCGTCGACGAACCCCGGGGCGATGTGCTGCACGACGAGTACCGGTGCCGCAAGATCGCCCGGCAGGTCACCGAGGATCTGGCGCAGCACGCACGGTCCGCCCGTCGACGCTGCGAGGGCCACTGCGGCTGATGCGGCCTTGCTCGCCCCCCCCGCGGGCGTGGAACCCTGGGTGGGTCGCCGCGTGGGCCTGCGTGTGACGACGCGCACGTCCGACAGCGCGACGAGCGTGCGCTGCAGTGCCGCACAGTCCGTCTGGAACTCAGGGGCAAGGGGACCACGCGGCTTGGGAAGCACGGCCAGGGCTCCGAGTTCCATCGCCTCCAGGGAGGCGCGCACCTCGGCGTCCCTGGCGGCACCCGCGACGATCACGATGGGCGTGGGCTGCTTGCTCATGATCAGCTCGGTGGCCTCGATCCCATCCATGCCGGGCATGCGCACATCCATCGTGACGATGTCCGGCCTGCGCCGCAACACGACCTCGACGGCTTCGCGTCCGTTGCGCGCCTCCGCCACGACGGTGAGTTGGGGATGGTCCTCGATCACCGCGCTCAGCATCGCGCGCGTCGTCTGCGAGTCGTCGACGACCAGGACTCGTCGGACCTCCGCCATGCTCAGATGTACTCCTCGATCGTCTCAAGCAGGCTGTGGCTCTCGAACCCGCTCTTGACCAAATAGGCGCTGGCTCCGACCGCCAGCCCCCGCAGACGCTGTTCTTCCTTTTCCAGTCCGGTCACGAGGATTACGGGCAGGTCGCGGTGATCCGAAGACGATCGCACACGCTCCGTGAGGCCGAAACCATCCATGCGCGGCATCTCGACGTCCGACACGACCAGATCGAAGCTCTCTCGCTGGAGACGCTCCCAGGCCGCCATCCCGTCGGGCACCGGCGTGACCTCGTAGCCCGCCTCTTCGAGCACGCCCATGATCAACATGCGTGTGGTGACGGAGTCGTCTGCCACGAGCAGGCGCTTGCCCTGAACGGCCTCGTCCTCCTCGCCGGCAACCGGCCCCAGCGAGGGCACCTGGCTCCGGCCGTCCTGACTGCGCGCCATCGCCGGCGCGTTCAGGATCAGGGCGATCTTGCCGCTCTCCAGGATGGTGGCCCCTGACACGAACTCGAGCCCCTGCAGTCGCGAGCCGAGTTCCTTCACGAGGATCTCGGTCTCGGTCTGCAGTGAATCCACGACGAGCGCGACCTCCGCGCCCGTGTTGCCCACGATCGCCACGGGCAGCCGGCCACCTGCCGGGAACGCGGGCGCAGTGCCGAGCCCGAGCAACGGCGCCAGGAAGCGCAGCGGCAAGAGGCGATCGCCGTGATGCAGGGCCTTCCCCGTAGGCAGGTCCCGCACGTCTTCCGCAGCGATGCGGACCAAGCCGGTCACCGTGGCGCTCGGCAACGCGAAGTCTCGGCCGGCGCAGCCGACGAGCAGCGCGTGGATCGCCGTGAGCGTCAGGGGTACCGTCAGGGCGAAGTTGCAGCCCGCACCGGGGCGGGAGTGCAGGTCGATCGAGCCGTGCAGGGCCTCGACCTCCGCCTTGACGACGTCCAGACCGACGCCGCGTCCCGAGAAGCGCGTGGTTCGCGCGGCGGTCGTGAACCCGGCGTGGAAGACGATCTGCTCCAGGAACCGGTCGTCGTCGGGTACCGAGACCCCCATCTGGGCGGCGCGGGAGCGCAGCACGTCGTGGTCGATGCCGCGGCCGTCGTCCTCGACGGTGATCTGGACGGTATCCCCACGCAGGGCGGCGGTGAGGACGACCGTCCCCGTCGGCTCCTTGCCCGCTCGCTCACGCTGCTCCACGGTCTCGATGCCGTGGCTGAGGGCGTTGCGGACGAGATGCAGCAGCGGATCACGAAGCCGCTCGACGACGAAGCGGTCAAGCTCGACGTCGCCTCCCCGTACGTGCAGGTCCACGCGCTTGCCTTCTTCGGTCGCCACGTCGCGCGCGGCACGCGCGAGTCCGCGACACGCGGAGGCGAAGGACGTCATCCGCACGGCTTGCGCCGTGCGGTTGAGTCGACCGGCAACGCGGCCGAGGCTGCGCTCGTCACGCCGGAGGTCCTCGACGATGCCCTCGAGGCTGCGCAGTACCTGCTGCCAGCGCACCGCTCCGGTGCTTCCGTCCCCACCGCCCCGCAGCACGCCGTCGTAACGCTTCATCTGCTCCGTGATTTCGGAGAGATCACGCACGCGGTGGTCCACGCGGCGATGGGCGAGGACGAGTTCTCCGCTCTCACTCAGCAGGCTCTCGAGGCGTTCCGTCGCCACACGCAGCGTCGCGGGCCCGTCGGCTCCCGCGTCGGAAGGTCCCGGCGCCTCCGAGGCGACGACCTCCGGTACGACCGGTGTAGACGCAGACGGTTCTGCCGACGGCGACGAGCCGTTCGTCGCGACCCTCACAGGGTCGACGGTCCCATTGCTTTGCGTGGGCGTGGGCGCCGTCGAGCCGTTGCTGCCGTTGGCTTCACACGCTGCGGGTGCAGGCACGGCCTCCCCCGCCAGCGCCGCATCCAGCCGCGCGATCAACACCGTGGCTCCGTCTGCGTCCTCGCCTTCACCGGCCTGCAGCCTGCCCGCGACCATCTGAACCTGGTCCACGGTCGCAAAGAAGAGCCCCGTCAGCGAGGGGTCCAGTGGCCGCTGGCCGTCGCGGACCCCCGCGAGGAGCTCCTCCATCCGGTGGCAGAGCGTCTCGATCGATCCGATGCCAACGGCACGTGCAGCGCCCTTCAGGCTGTGGGAAGAGCGGAAGAGGCGCTGCACGGCCGCGGCGCGAGAACTCTCATCATCACGTTCGAGAGCGAGCAAGTCTTCGTTGATGGCATCGATGCGGTCCTCGGCTTCGCCGAGGAAGCTGACCATCAGACGCCGTCCTAGCTCCTCGCGATTCATGACGTACTAGCTTTCCTGTCCGTTGGCGCCGACGAGCTGACGCAACCTGTCGCCCAGCGCACTCAGGTCCTCCATGGCGCGCTGCGTCTGGCGGTTGGAGTCCACGTTCTGGCGCGTCACCTGGTCGATGCTGCGCATGGCCTCGTTGATCTGCTTGATGCCGATCGCCTGCTGGCGCGCCGACGCGTTGATCTGCGCCGCCACCTGGGACTGGCCCGAGAGGGCCCTCTCCAGCGTGTGGATCGTCTCGCCAGTCTGTTCGGCGGACGCCATGGCGTCGTTGGCTCCGTCGACCGACTCGCGGGTTCGCGTCACGGCCAAGCGCGTAGAGCGCTGGACCTCCCCGAGAAGATCGCGCACCTGCGACGTCGCCTTCTTGCACTCATCGGCCAGCGCGCGGACCTCCGCCGCCACGACTGCGAAGCCCTTTCCATGCTCGCCGGCACGGGAGGCTTCGATGGCCGCGTTCAGCGCCAGGAGGTTGGTCTGCTCGGCGATGTCGTTGACCGTGGCGATGATCACGCCGATGGACTCCGCACGCCCATCGAGCTCGAGGATCCCGGCGGAGAGTTCCTCGGAGCGCTCCTTCACCTTGCGCATCCGCTCGATGGTGGCTTCCACGGCCTGCGTGCCGTCACGCGAGTTCTCCACCGACTGCTTGGAGGCATCGGTCACCTCCGTCGCGCGCTGGGCACCTTCCTCGGCAGCATGCAGCACCTCGTCGATCGTTGCGACGGTCTGGGAGACGGCCGCAGCCTGCTCCTCGGAGCCGGCCGATTGCTGCGTCGTCGCAGCAAGGATCTCCGAGCTCGCCGCGGCGAGTCGGGAGGTCGTCTCCGTGATCCCGGAGAAGATGCTGTTGCGCTCGGCCTCGGCCGTGCTCAGGTTGGTCGCCATCCTGCGGAAGGCTCCTGCCAACTCGCCGATCTCGTCGTTGGACTCGACGTCCACAGTCGCGTCGAGGTTGCCCGAACCCAGCTCGTGGGCGGCGTCGCGCAGTCGCTCGATCGGCCGCGTCAGGGAGCGTGCGAAGAAGAAGAACGCGAGGCCCGCACCGATCAGGCCGGCGAGGAGCAGGATGATCCCTGCCATGTCTTGTGTGTCGTGTGCTTCCCCTGCGAGCTGCACCGCGCGGCCGTGCGTCTCGTCCAGCAGGGGCGCCAGGTTGTGGATCGCGGAGCGCATCTCCCCACGAAGGCCCTTGTCCTCGCTCAGACCGATCGTCTCCTGCAGTCTCAAGATCGCATCCGCATCACGTCGGAACGCCTCGAGGTCTCCGAGGAGCTTGGCGCTCTTGGTCTTGTCGTCCTCGGCGCGCACAAGCACGAGCGCGGCATCGATCTCCGACATCAGCTTCTTGCCGTCTGCCGCACGCTCGGTGAGCAGGTATTGCGTGGCCACGTGCTCCATCGAGTCGATGGCGGCTGCGAAACTCGCGTTCTGGTCGCGCGTGCCACCCTCGGTGAGCTCCAACTGCTCCGTGCGCAGGGCGCCGAGCAGACCGAAGGCCCCGTGACCGAGCTTCCGGCGCGCTTCGATGAGATGCGCGAAAGCGCTGGCGTAGGCGTTGATCGCCGTCTCCAGCGCGGACGTCTTGGCGGGCATCGAGTCTGCCCAGCCGCGCAGGTGATCGACGCGCCGGTAGAGCGTCGAGAGCGCCTTCTCGTGCTTGCCCAGGTACGTGGAGCGCCCGGTGCTGTAGAACTCCTCCGACTTCACGTCGCGGGCGAGCGTGTCCTTCTCGGCGCGGCGCACCTGCAGCATCGCCAACTCGACCTCGAGCACGGCCTCCGTGAGCTCCACCTGGTGGTTCTCGGCATCCCGCAGCAGGCCGCCGATGACGTGCCAGCTCACGCCGAGGAGCAGGACTGTCGTCAATCCGCCCGCGAGCATCTTCGTCATCAGGCTGCGCTGGATCTTCTCCTTGACTGCCCTCATCTCACTCTCCTTCATCGGAGGCCGCCGCCGAAGCTTCCCTTGTCCGGGGCGAGCCGTGAATCAACCGTGGATCTGCCAGGAAGGCCGCGCCGTCGAGCAGCGTCAGGCCGTCCTCTGTCATGCCTGCGACAATGCTGCCGGAGCCGCTGTCGCCGACGTCGACGGCCGGCAGGAGTTCCCCCTCCGCGAGCCAGGCCATCTCGATGTCCTTGCCCGCCGCCAGACCGAGCTCTCCCGTCCCATCGCCGATCACAAGGACCCGGTGCAAGTCACGCAGCCCCAGGCTCGCGTGCCCAAAGAGCACGTCGAGCGCGACGACTGGAAGCACACCGCCGTGGTGCGGCGTGATGCCCAGGAACGCGGGCGGCGCACCCGGCACCGGCGTCAGCTCGTGCAGCCAACGCGTGGCAAACACGTAGTGCGCCTCGATGGCGTACATGTTCTCGCCAAGCCGGAAGCGCACGATCTCCTGCATCGCGTCGCGCTCGGCCTCGGTCGCAGGCACCTGGGCCAGCTTGCGCGCGCGCTCCCGCAGGATCTGCAGCTCCGCTTCGCGCCTGGATTCCGTCGACGTCGCACTCATGCGGGGATCGCCTCCTCCTGTCCTCCAAGAGCGGAGAGGTGCCGCGCCGCGGCGGCCGCGAGTGAGCCGGCCGACTGGCCATCGGCCAGGGGCAACTCCACATCAGGCGGCGACGCGCGGCAGATGCGCTCGGCCGTCCGGTAGCAGCGCCTGGCCGCCTCCAGCCGACGTCCGCGCCAGTGCAGCGCTCCCAGTGCGAAGTGCGCCACCGCGAGTCGGCGATCGAGGTAGATGACGCGACGCAGAGCCTGCTCTGAGTCCTTCAATCGCCCGAGGCTCGACAGCAGGACCGCATGCCGGAAGTGCAGCGCCGTCGAGAGCGGGTGGTGCCGAAGCGCCTCCTCCGCAGCGTCGCTCGCCGCTTCCGGCCCGCGGTGATTCGCCAGGGCATCCACCCGCAGACGGCACGCGTCGGCCTCGCCGCGCAGGTCGGGGATCAACTCGAGGACGCGCCGGTACTCTCCTGCGAGCAGCGCGGCACGGGCCCGGTCGCCCACCGCGAGCGGTGCCGAGGCAGGTTCCGGCGTCTCGAGGGGCCGCCGGACCTTACGCGCGGGCTGCTGTCGTGCTGCACGCCGCGGCTTGATCGGGGGCGCAGGCGACTCGTGAGCGTCGTGGAGCAGGGGGCGCTGCTCCACGACGGGGCGCTGGTAGAAGACCCCGTACTCGGTCACGTGCGGCTCGAGGCCGGCATTGCGGCCCAGCGTCGGATCCGACGATGCAGTGACCAGCCAGCCACCGGGCGCAAGCGAAGCGCACAGGCGGCGGGCGACCTGCTCGACGGTCCAAGCATCGAAGTAGATGAGGACGTTGCGGCAAAGGATGAGATCCATGCCGAGAGTCCCGCTGACGTGGGAGGGCCACGCATCCAGCGAGAGGTTCAGATACGCGAAGCGGACCTTGCGCCGGATCGGCTCGATCAACTCCCATGCGGGGCCCGCAGCGCGGAACCAGGAAGACATGAACTTCGAACCGGCTCCGCGCAGCGACCAGTCCCGGTAGCGCCCGCCGCGCGCCGTGGTGAGTGCGGCCTGTGAGATGTCGGTCCCCAGCACCGACGCGGCGTCACTCAGGCCACTCTGGGCCATCAGGATGGCGAGCGAGTACGCCTCCTCGCCGGAGGCACAGCCCGCGCTCCACGCACGGAGCACATGCTCGTGTCCGCGCGCCTCGCGCAACTGCGGAAGAATCTGATCCCGGATGAACTCGAAGTGGCGCGGCTCGCGGAAGAAGTAGGTCTCACGGATGGTCAGCTCGTCCATGAGCTGTTCCATGGCCTGCGGCGTTCGCTCCAAGAGCGCCAGGTACTCGGAGACGGATGCCACCCCCTGCGCCGCCATGGATCGACGAATGCTCTCCTCGGTCTTGGCGGGGTACTGCTGCGCGTACGTGAAGCCCGTCCGAACGGCCACGAGGCGAGCCACGGCTTCGGCGGCGGGATCTGTCCACGTCGCGCTCACGCCGCGTCCTCGACCGGCATGGCCGCGGTGAGATCGGGAACGAGGATCAGTCCCTGGGCGTCGCGCACGACCCAGGCGATGCGTCCGCGTCCGCGGACGAGCGTCAACGTCTCCTCGTCTTCCTCCCGGCTGAGCGTCTGGATGCCCAGCACTTGATCGCACGGAAGGACGAGGTGGCGTCCGGCCCACTCCGCCACGAGGAAGTGATCCTGCGGCCGCACGGGCCGTTCGCTCTCCCCCAGGTGGCGACGCAGGTCCACGACGGGCACCATGCGCCCGCGCAGCGTCATGACACCGAGCAGCGTGCCGCTATCGCCGGGCAGATGGTCTACCTCGAGTGCGGGCAAGACCTCGTGGACATCGCCGATCGGCAGCGCGTAGCGTCCGTCTTCCACCTCGAAGACGAGGTAGTCCGCGGTCGCTTCCGCTCGCGACATGCGCCCATCCGGCGCAGACGTCGTATCGCCCTGTGCAGCTTCCATCCCAGGCTCTCCCACAGCCTGGGACCTCTATCGTGACGACTGCCCTCCGCGCTGATTCGGACGCTTCGACCTCCGAAGAGGACGCTTACGATTGCGGCGCGCCCAGCACCGGTCGTCCTTCCGGTATGCTCCGGCCATGCTCCAGAGCGCCCGCCGACGCATCGATCTCCTCCTTGGCCGGCGCACGGAGTTCGCGCCGCCCCAGCCCCCGCCGCCGGCCGACGCACAGGCCCTGCGAGACGATCTGGAGCGCTGGCTCGCGGGCACGCCGGAGCGCTACGGCCGCACGTTCCTGCACGCAAAGCCCCTCTTCGTGACGCGCCCGGAGCGGGGTCTCTTCGCGCGACTGGAGAACTACGGCCTCGTCGAGCGCCTCGGTCCGTCGATCTACCAGCCGCGCGTGCGCCTGTTTCCTCTCTACGGACGCTTCATCGCGACGGACCTGCTGACGCACGGCACACCGGACCAGGTCTTCTCCCTGATGTTCGAGCAGGTCTACCTGGTACGGAACATGGACGTGCAGGCGGGCGACCGGGTCCTCGAGCTGTGCCTCGGCTCCGGCGTCAACAGCCTCTTCGCAGCGGATGCCGCTGCCGCCGTGACGGGCGTGGACATCAACGAGCGCGCACTGGCCTTCGCCCGCTTCAACGAAGCCCTCGCGCCCGCTGTCGTGCCGATCGAACAAGTCCACGGCTCGCTGTACGAGCCGCTCGAGGGGGAGCGCACGTTCGATCTCATCCTCGTCAATCCGCCCTTCGAGCTGGTGCCGGAGGACGAGACGTGGTTCCTGCACTCGGACGGTGGCGAGGACGGCCTGGATGTCGTCCGGCGACTGCTCGCCACGACGCCTGGGCGCCTGGCACCGGGGGGACGCTTCGAGATCATCACTTGGAGCCCCGGCTCGCCCGATGGACCGCTGCTGGTGGATCTCATGCGTGAGGGCCTGCCGGGCATGCGACTCACGGTCCACGTGCTCGACGTGCAGCCGATCGACGCCCATCTGGAGACGTTCAAGGACCGTCCGGGCTTCGACGCCTTCCGCGCCCGCCTCTCCGCGCAGCAGTTGGACGAGGTCTACTTCCTGTTCGTCCACGCAGCCCCCACAGCCACGCCGGGCGTCGAGGTCGTCACGCCCGAGGCCGAGGTGCAGGCCTGCCGTGCGCTCGCCGGGGCGTGGCTGTGAAGCTGCGCGAGGCGGTACCCGACGATGCGGAGCAGATGCTCGAGCACGTGCACGCGCTCGCCGCGGAGCGGAACGTCGACGTGCCGCTCGAGCCCGGGGAGTTCAATGTCACGCTGGCAGAGGAGCGGCGCATCCTGCGCGAGTACGCCGAGGCCGAGAACAGTGCGTTCTTCACGGCCTGGGACGGCACGCGCCTGCTGGGCATGCTGAACCTCAAGCCCAGCGACCTGCCTGCCGGCCGTCACCGGGCCATGCTCGGCATGAGCGTGCACGAGAGCGCCCGGGGAGGCGGTGTCGGTCGTGCCCTGCTGGAGCACGCCGTGGCCTGGGCGCACACCTCGGAGCTCCTCACGCGCATCGAGCTGGACGTCTACGCCCGCAACGCGCCGGCGATTCACCTCTACGACAGCCTCGGCTTCGAGCGTGAGGCACGCCGGCGCGCTCCGATCTGGGAAGGCGACGCACCGATCGACACGTTCCTGATGGGCCTGTGCTTCGCGGACAAGGCCCCCGTCCCGTACGCGCTCGAGCCGCTCGACGTGAGCGCGCCCCCCCCCGTCGACGCAGCGGGCCATGCCGTTGTGGTGCGGGACGCTCGGCCGGAGGACGCGCCGGCGGCCATGGAGCTCTGGCGCACGGTCCGCGCCGACGCCCGCCTGCTCGTGCCCACCGCCGGCATGGCGTGCGTCGAGCGCACGGAGGCTTTCCGCCGGCGCTTCCTGCAGACCCTCGCCTCCGAGAACAGCCACGCGCTCGTCGCCGAAGCCGCCGGCCGGCTGGTGGGAACCATCTCCGCGCGGGGCCACGACAGGCGCCAGATGTGCCACGAGGGCATGGTCGCCATCGGTGTCGCGGACGGCTGGCGAGGCCGCGGCGTGGGACGGCAGTTGCTGGAAGCGCTCGAGGAACGGGCGCGCGCAGGCGGCATCCTGCGCCGGCTGATGCTCTTCGTGTACGCGGAGAACACGCCGGCGATCGGGCTGTACGAACGCTGCGGCTACGACGTGGAAGGCCGTGTGCGCCATGCGTGGTTCCAGCGCGGTCGCTACCACGACGAGCTGATGATGGCGCGCCTGTTGGACTGAGGACGCTCCCCAGCCTCAGTCCGAGCGACGCTCCAGTACCAGGACGATGTCCACACCCTGGCCCGAGATCACCGGCTCGGGCCACACCCGGCCCGGCGTGCCCTTCTCCAGGATCACGTCGAGCAGCATCTGGCTGAAGTTGCGGTCGCCCCAGCGGATCCACTCGGTCTTCTTCTTCGTAATCGGATCTCTCGTCGTCAACAGCCCGTCGCGCTCACGCGTCCCCTTCTCGTTGGAGTGCTTGCGCGCCAGTTCGGCGAAGCGCTTCCCGTCCTTGTGCTCGAGCTCACGGATGATGGCCCAGGCCTTCTCGACCGCCTGCGCCTTGGTGTAGTTGTCGAACTCGAAGCGCCGCGGGAACGCGCCCGCATGGTGGATGTGGATCACACGCGCGCGGGCACGCAGCTTCAAGGCCTTCTGGAGCTTCCCGTCGAGCTTGCGCCCATCCGCTTCGCTCAGCCTGCGCGCGAACCAGAAGCCGCCACGCCACTCCAGCAGCGGGGTCAGGGATCCGATGGGCGTGCGGAAAAGCGTCACGTCGCGCGCGTCCGGTGCGTTGCGGTGCGAGGGCTCCGGCACGACGCACAGGCCGTCCGCCAGGCCGAAGTCGCCGTTGCTCCAGCGCCTGGCGAGCTTGCCCAGATCTGCCCCCGCGTGCACCTGCCGGCAGAGGTCGCGCGCCTTGGCCAGCGCCTCGGCGCGCGTCCGCGGGTAGCGGAAGCCCTTGCCGACGTGCTCCTCGGACCGGTAGCTGATCCAGATCTCCTGCCCCCAGTAGATGCCCGGAAGGGATGCCGGGGCGCGCTTCGCGTCGAAGGGACTCACGCGGCACGTGCCTGGCGCTACGGAGGGCTCTGCGCCGCGAGCCTTCACGGCGGAGGGCTCATCGCCGCCACAGCCGGTCGCGGCGAGCAGCAGGATCGTGAGGATGGCGGTACGCACGTCCTCAGTCTAGGGGCCGGACACCGGGGGGCGTCACGAAGGCGTCAATCCTCGGAGCCGACCATGAGACGCGTCACGAGGCCGGCGAAGGCGGCAGGATCGGGAACGGGCGAGCCCTCGACGATGAGCGCCTGACCGTACAGCAGCCGGGTGTAGTCCTCCAGGGCGCCCTTGCGAGCCTCGTCACCGTGGAAGCTCTCCAGCTTGGCCACGATCGGGTGCTCGGGGTTGAGCTCGAGGATGCGCTTGGTCTTGGGCATGTCCATGCCCTGCATCTCGCGCATCACCCGCTCCATCGCAGGGCTCACGCCCCCCTCGGAGCCGACGAGGACAGCCGCACTGTCCTTGAGGCGACTCGAGAAGCGCACCTCCTCGATGTCGTCCTGCAGCACGGCGCGCATCGCCTGCAGCAGATCCTTGTGTTCGGCCTCCTGCGCTTCGCGGGCCTCCTTGGCCTCCTCGCCCTCGAGGTCTACCTCGCCGCGGTCGACGGCCTTGAGCGGCTTGCCGTCGAACTCGTTCAGCCGCTGCAGCATCCACTCGTCCACGGGGTCGCCCATCAGCAGCACCTCGCGTCCCTTCGCCCGGAACGCCTCCAGGTGCGGAGAGGACGCGGCGGTCGCGGGATCCTGACCGACCAGATACCAGATGGCGTCCTGGTCCTCCGGCATGCGCTCGACGTAGTCGCCCAGCGTCGTCAGGCCCTCTTGCGTGGAACTGGGGAACAGGCAGAGCTTGCTCAGCCGCTGCTCGTCGTCGGCTCCCTGGTAGATGCCCTCCTTGAGCACGCGGCCGTGGGCCTCGAAGAAGCCCTCGAAGTCCTCACGCTCGTCCGCCAGCATCTCGCGCAGGGCGCCCAGCACCTTCGAGACGAGGTGCTTCTGGATGCGGCGGGTGATCGGGTTGGCCTGCAGCGTCTGACGCGAGACGTTCAACGGCAAGTCCGGGCAGTCCACGACACCCCGGACGAAGCGCAGCCACGGCGGAAGCAAATCTGCGCAGTCGGGCATGATCAACACGCGCTTGACGTAGAGCATCAGGCGCGACTTCGAGTCCGGCTCCTCCATCATCATCATGGCCTTCGCCTTCGGCACGTAGAGGAGCGCCGAGAACTCGACCGGCACCTCCGCGCGGACGTGCACGACCTTGCCCGGCTCGGTGAAGTCATGCGCGATGTGACGGTAGAACTCGTTGTACTCCTCGGCCTCGATCTCCGACGGGTCGCGCGACCAAAGCGGCTTGCGCGAGTTGAGCGTCTCCATGCGGACGACGGTCTTCGTGGCACCGTCCTCCTTGGGCTTGCCCTCGTCGTCGAGTTCGGGTTCCTGCGCCTCGACCTCCATCTGCACCGGATGCTCGACGAAGTCCGAGTGACGCTTGACGACCGACCGGAGCGTCCAGGCCTCCGTGAAGTCCGGGTCGGTCTGCGGGTCGGCATCCTCGGCGCGCGGCTTGAGGTGCAGCGTCACGCGCGTGCCGCGCTCGGCGACGTCGAACGCCTCGAGGGTGTACGTGCCGTCGGCCTTGGACGCCCAACGCGAGCCGCCGTCGCTGCCCGCACGGCGGGAGGTGACGACGACCTCGTCCGCCACCATGAAGCTCGAGTAGAAGCCGACGCCGAACTGACCGATGAGTTCCGCGGCGGCCTCGCCCTTGGCCTGCTTGAGCTGCTCCAGGAACGCACGCGTGCCGGAGCGCGCGATGGTGCCCAGGTTCTCCGCGAGCTCGTCGCGCGACATGCCGATGCCGTTGTCGATGACGCTGAGCGTCCCGGCCTCCTTGTCGACCTCGAGGCGGATGACCAGCTCCTCGTCCGAGCCGAGCAGCCCGTCGTTGGTCAGGGCCTCGATGCGCAACTTGTCGCACGCGTCGCTCGCGTTGCTGATGAGCTCGCGCAGGAAGATGTCCTTCTCGGTGTAGAGCGAGTGGATCATCAGCCCGAGCAGTTCCTGGACCTCCGCCTCGAACTTGCGGGTCTCGGTCTGGGTGGTCATGGTGCTCTCTCCATCGGGGCGTTCTGGAACCCCTGAAGGTACGCCCGGATCGCCGGGGGGCCGAGTCTCTGGCGGCGTGCTAGCTTTCGGTTCCGGAGGTTCCATGAGCACCGACACGCTGGACGCCCAGGCCCTCGCCACCTTCGTGGGCGACATCTGGGAGCGCGAGATCGTCCCGGAGATCGCGGAGTACATCCGCATCCCCAACAAGTCGCCGCTCTTCGACCCCGACTGGGCCCAGCACGGCTACATGGACCAGGCCGTGACCCACATCGAGCGCTGGTGCCGCAGCCGCAAGATCGAAGGGCTCAGCGTCGAGGTCGTGCGCCTCGAGGGACGCACCCCGGTGATTCTCATGGAGATCCCCGGCGCGGTGGACGACACCGTCCTGCTGTACGGCCACCTCGACAAGCAGCCCGAGATGAGCGGCTGGCGCGAGGACCTGGGACCCTGGACGCCCGTCCGCGAGGGCGACAAGCTCTACGGCCGCGGTGGCGCGGACGACGGCTATGCGGCGTACGCCTCCCTCGCCGCGATCGAGGCCGTCCAGCGCCACGGCGGCAGCCACGCCCGCTGCGTCGTGCTCATCGAGGCGTGTGAGGAGAGCGGCAGCTTCGATCTTCCCCACTACATCGCCGCACTGAAGGATCGCATCGGCACGCCGTCGCTCGTCGTGTGCCTGGACTCGGGCGCGGGCGACTACGAGCGCCTGTGGCTCACCACCTCGCTGCGCGGCATCGTCGTCGGCACGCTGCGCGTCGGCATCCTCGAAGAGGGCGTGCACTCCGGCGACGCCGGCGGGGTCGTGCCCGACAGCTTCCGCATCGCCCGCCAACTGCTCTCGCGTCTCGAGGACGAGGACACCGGCGAGGTGCTGCTGGCTACGTGCTCGGTCGAGATCCCCGAGGAACGAGCCAACCAAGCCGAGGAGGCCGCGGCCGTCCTGGGCGCAGGCGTCCATGGCAAGTTCCCGTTCGTCGAGGGTGCCGGCCCGGGCGAGCGTGGTCCGGACGCCTTGGTCTTGGATCGCACCTGGCGCCCGTCGCTGACGGTCACCGGACAGGACGGGCTGCCGGAACTCCCGATGGCGGGCAACGTGCTGCGTCCGCACACCGCGCTGAAGCTCTCGTTGCGCGTCGCGCCGACGGTGGACACGACCGCCGTCGCGGAGGAGATGACGCACGTGCTGCTGATGGATCCGCCGCACGGCGCCCATGTGACGTTCGAGGTCGACATGCCCGGCGACGGCTGGGAGGCGCCGGCCTTCGCGCCTTGGCTGTGGGAAGCCGTGGGCGACGCCTCCGAGCGCCACTTCGGCAAGCGTGCCGTCGCCATGGGCGAGGGCGGCTCCATCCCCTTCATGGGCATGCTGGGCGCGCTCTACCCCGAGGCGCAGTTCCTCATCACCGGCGTGCTCGGCCCGGGCTCGAACGCGCACGGCCCCAACGAGTTCCTGCACATCCCCATGGGCATCAAGCTCACGTGCTGCGTCGCGGATGTCCTGGATCGACATGCTCGCCGCGGCGAGGCCTGAGCCGGATCACGTCGCGATCGTGACCACGCACGCGTTGTAGGCCGCGTGGCGGAGCCGGCACGGGAGCAGCGCGTCCGTCCTCGCCCGCGGACATGGTGCTACCTATTCGCCTTCCGCGCCGCGAACACGACCTTGTCGCCTCGCTGCCAGAAGGACTCCGCCGCAGCGAAGCCGGCCTCGCGCAGCCAGCCCAGTTGATCGACCAACCGATCGGGCACGTCACCGCCCTTACGCTCCTGCGCCACGTAGTCGTCGTAGGACCTGGACGGGTCGAGCAGGTCGTAGCCGTGCTCGGTACGCGAGCGGTTCCAGAGCGCGACGTGGTGCTGGTGGAACGCGCGATCGAAGCGCACCTTGTCGTTCAGCACGAACAGCCCGCCTGGGGCAAGCACGCCGTGAACGCGGCGGAACACGTCCCGCTTCGCGCCGGCCTCCACGTGGTGCACCGTCTGGGAAGCCAGCACGACGTCGAAGCCCTGCTCGAGATCTCTCTGCCACGCCTCTTCCAGCGTGCTCTCC
>JAHEIK010000340.1 GCA_024639415.1 Planctomycetota bacterium | reverse complement strand
GATCGTGCTCTTCACCCGCAGTTTCGCCTCGTCGACGACGGTGTAGAGTGTCTGCTTCGCCTTGAAGCCCTTCTTGCCGGGCTCGTAGTCCTCGGCGTCCCCCAGGCTCCTCCAGGAGCCGCCGGAGAACGTGCCGCGGACGGCATGGCCCGCCATGGGCGCCTTCACGGTCAGCCGCGCACCATCGGCTCGGAAGTCGTCCATGGACTTCTCGGCCTTCTCGAAGTCCTCCCGCGCCTTCTGCAGGCCGAGCCGCCCGCTCTCTTGATCGAGCGGCAAGCTCGCCTGGAAGCGCTCGAGACTGTTCGTCGCCTTGCGTACAGCGATGCGCAGACTCTCGTGGCGACGGGGCAGGTCGACCTGCATGTCGTACTCGTGCCGGACCTTGGTGCGCTCGAAGGACTCCAGCATGCGCTCGAAGCTACGCTTGTTGCGCTTGAGGACGATCTCCTCGGTCTCCTCCGTGAGGTCGTCTTCCGTGTACATCTTCTCGAGCTGTGCCAGCTCCTCGCGCATGTTCTGGATCTGGATCCGGCGGCCCTCGAAGCTGTACACCTTGCTGGCCTCGAGCAGCTTGCGCTCGACCTTCTCGAAGCGCTCGAGCGCTTCGTCGGCGAGACGCTTCCTGCGGAGGAGGTCATCCAGGGAGACGGCGGTTTCGGCCGTCCTCAGCCGGGCGTCCAGCTCCGCCTTCTGGAGCTTGATGCGCGCCAGGATGAGGCTGCGCTCTCGCGCCACGAGCTGCTCCCGGTACTTCGCATCATCGAAGCGCACGAGCGTCTGCCCCTTCACGACAGGTCCCTCGGGCGCCGCCTCAACGATCTCGAAGGGCCCCGAGTACACCTTCGGCTCGCAGGCCACGCGCTCGAAGGCCGCGGGCACGAGCGAGCCCTTCGTCTTGACGGCATCGCCCAGGGGGCCGCGCTTGACCACGACGGTGGCCGGCTCGGCCTCCGTGCGCCCAGCAGCGCTCTTGTCTTCGACGGACTTCTCCTCAGCGGCGCTCAGCGGAGCCCACGGCGTGGCGAGGAAGAGCGCCAGCAGGGCGCACACGAGGATCAAACGGGGCTTGAGCATGAGGCATCTCCGAAAGGCGGGCCGTCCCGCAAGGTAGGCGGCGGGGGCAGGCTCGGCAACCCTGGGGAAGCCGGTTGGCTCTTCTGCACCCGGACGCGGTAGGCTACCCGCCCTCGGAGCCCCCGGGGAGCATACGAGAGGACACGAGGGACCTGCATGCGAGTCGTTTGCATCGGCGCCGGCCCGGCGTCTCTCTACACGGCCATTCTCCTGAAGAAGGCCTATCCCGAAACGGACATCACGCTCTACGAGCAGAACCGAGCCGATGACACGTTCGGCTGGGGCGTGGTCTTCTCCGACGAGACGCTCGGCGGCTTCGAGGAGGCCGACGCGGAGAGCTACGCCGAGATCCGCAGCCACTTCCGCTACTGGACCGACATCGACACCCACTTCGGAGACACCTGCGTCCGCTCCACGGGCCACGGCTTCTGCGGGCTGGCGCGCAAGACGCTGCTCCAGATCCTGCACCGGCGCTGCGAGGCTCTCGGCGTGAAGCTCGCCTTCGAGCACCGCATCGAAAACGTCGAGTCCGTGCTCGACGCGGATCTCGTCGTCGCGGGCGACGGCATCAACAGCATGGTGCGCGAGCACTTCGCCGAGCACTTCCAGCCGAGCCTGGACTGGCGCAAGTGCAAGTTCACCTGGCTCGGGACGACCAAGCCGCTCGACGCGTTCACCTTCATCTTCCGCGCGAACGAGCACGGCCTCTACCGCGTGCACGCCTACCCGTTCGAGGACGGCCTCAGCACGTTCATCGTCGAGTGCCGCGAGGAGACCTGGAAGCGCGCGGGATTGGAGAGCGCCAGCGAGGAGGACACCGTCGCGTACATGCGAGAGTTGTTCGCCGACCACCTGGACGGCCACGACCTCCTGATCAACCGCTCGATCTGGCGCACGTTCCCGACCGTGCGCAATGCGCGCTGGCACCACCGCAACGCAGTACTGCTGGGCGATGCCGCGCACACGGCACACTTCTCCATCGGCTCTGGGACCAAGCTGGCCATGGAAGACGCCATGGCCCTCACGGCGGCCTTCAAGGAGCACGGCACCGATGACGTGCCCGCCGTCCTGGCCGCGTACGAAGCGGCGCACCGCGACGAAACGGAGCGCCTGCAGCACACCGCGCAGACGAGTCTCGAGTGGTTCGAGAACACCGAGCGCTACACGCAGCAGGACCCGGTCCAGTTCGCGTTCAACCTCATGACGCGCTCCAAGCGCATCACCTACGACAACCTCGCGCTGCGCGACCCCGCTCTCGTGGAGCGCCTCACGGAGACCTTCGCCAGCGCGGCCGGCGTCACCTGGGACGAGGGCGGCTACGCACCGCCCCCCGCGCTCACGCCCTACCGCGTGCGCGGCATGGTGCTGCCCAACCGCATCGTCGTCTCGGCGATGTGCCAGTACAGCGCCGAGAACGGCGTCCCGAACGACTGGCACTTCGTCCACCTGGGTTCCTTCGCCACGGGCGGAGCCGGGCTGGTGATGACGGAGATGACCTGCATCAGTGACAACGCACGCATCACCCACGGCTGCGCCGGGCTGTGGAGCACCGAGCAGGTACAGGCCTGGAAGCGCATCGTCGGGTGGATGAAGGCCAACAGCAGCTGCAAGGTCGGCGTGCAGCTCGGTCACGCGGGCCGGAAGGGCTCGTGCTCGCTGCCCTGGGACGGAGACCGTCCGCTGACCGACGGCTCCGGCTGGACCACGATGGCCCCGTCTCCGATCCCCTTCCGCGAGGATGGGCCGCCGCCGCTGGAGATGTCGCGCGGCCACATGGACGTGGTACGCGACGAGTTCGTCGCCGCCGCCATGCGTGCACAGCAGGTGGGCTTCGATGTGATCGAGTTGCACCTGGCCCACGGCTATCTGCTCTCGACGTTCATCTCCCCCCTGTCGAACCGCCGCGGGGACGAGTACGGCGGCAGCCTCGAGAACCGCATGCGCTACCCGCTCGAGGTGCTCACGGCCGTCCGCTCGGCCATGCCCGAGGGCATGCCGCTGTTCGTGCGCATCTCGGCCAGCGACTGGCTGGACGACGAGGGCGGCGTCACCGCGCAGGAGGCCGTCGAGATGTCACGCATGCTGCAGGAGCACGGGGCGGACGTCATCGACGTCTCGTCGGCGTACGTCACGCCCGAGAGCGAGCCGGTGTACGGCCGCATGTACCAAGTGCCCTTCGCAGACAGGATCCGCCATGCGACGGGCGCCCCCGTCATGGCCGTCGGCGGCATCCAGGGCATCGACCACGCCAACACGATCGTAGGCTCGGGGCGCGCGGACCTCTGCGCCATCGCGCGGGCCCACCTGCTCAACCCGCACCTCACGCTGGAGGGCATCGCCCAGTACCGCGACGTGCAACAGCCTTGGCCGAAGCAGTACCAACCCGCGCGGCCGCCGCCGCGCGACCCCGCCTAGCGCGGCCGCGGACGTCGACCTTGGATCCGGTAGCCGCCAGCCCCCGCCTGCAGACGATGGTGACGACGCTGAAGATCGTGGTGGGCGCCATGGTGTTCGCCCTCGCGTCGTTCCTCGGTGTCGGCGCGTGGATGCACCTCGGCCCGGGCGGCGCCGAGCGGCCCACGGACGCCTCGTTCTTCACCTGGGTCGCCGTGGCGTGGAGCCGTTCCGCTCGAAGTACCTGACGGCGATCCTCGTCGCCGCGGCAGGCGTGGAGGCGGCCGGCCTGCTTGCCGGCGCGGCGTATCTGCTGGAGGGCCGCATCCTGGCCCTCGTCGCAGGCGGCATCTGCGCCCTGGCGATCCTGGCGTCCCTGCCGACGCAGCGTCGTGTGAACGACCTGCTCGCAAGCCGGCCCAGAGACTGAGACAGCCCCTCTGGAAGCGGTGTACCGTCCTCGACGTCCAAGGCGCGGAGACTCCATGCTCAAGATCTTCAGTACCTGCCTGCTGCTGACCCTGCTGGCGGCAGCCGGCCTGTGGGCCGATGAGCTGCAGGGACGGCCGCGGCCCCTCAAGGGTGCGACGTACGGCGTCGGGCGCCTCGTTCCCGATCTGGCCTTCACCGATCTCGAGGGCAAGAGCGGCAAGCTCTCGGACTACGCCGACAGAAAGGCGCTCGTGATCGCGTTCACGAACGCCGGCTGTCCCGTGTGCAAGCGCTACGGCCCCAAGCTAGCGCGCATGGCGGACGCGTGGGCGGCCAAGGACGTAGCCTTCCTCTTCGTCAACCCCACGCCCCATGAAGACGTGCGCGTCGTGCGCGCCGCCATCAGGGCGCACGGCCTGACGGCGCGCTACGTGCTCGACGAAGGGCAGCGCATCAGCCAGGCGCTGCGCGCCCGCACGACCGCGGAGTGCTTCGTCCTCGACGCCTCACGCACCTTGCGCTACCGCGGCGCGGTGGACGACCAGTACGGTGTCGGCTTCGCGCTTGCTCAGCCCTCACGGCACTACCTGGAGCAGGCGCTGCGCGCCATCGCCGCAGGCAGGCCTCCGGAGTACGAGGCTCTGACCGCGCCGGGTTGCACGCTGGAGGTCCCCAAGCGCAAACCGCAGTCCACGCCCGCCACCTGGCACGAGCACGTGCAGCGCATCGTCCAGAACCGCTGCCAGGCCTGCCACCGTGAGGGCGAGAACGGACCCTTTCCGCTGATGACGTACGCCGACGTCAAAGGCAACGCACCGATGATCGCCTACGTCGTGCGTGAGAAGCTCATGCCGCCGTGGTTCGCGGGCGACGAGAGCCTGCCGATGC
>JAHEIK010000339.1 GCA_024639415.1 Planctomycetota bacterium | reverse complement strand
GAGGTACATCGCGAGCACGTAGCTGTAGAGGATGTCCTCCGGCGTCAGCGTGTTGACGGTCTTGCCGAGCAGCAGGCGCAGGTCGGGGGCGAAGCGGCCGTTGACCAGCGTGCGTGCCTCTGCCAACCAGTCCGTGCCCTGCGTGCGGAGCTTCTTGGCAAGGTCCACCTGCTCGGGCTTCTCGCCGTACTGCGACTGGCGCACGCTGTTGATCAAGCGCGTGCCCGTCAGGTTCCAGACGATGTAGAGGTCGAAGCCCTCCACCGCCCAGCCCTGCTTGGACGTGATGCCGAACGCGCCGCGTGTCTGTGCGGCGAACACCTGGCGCGGCGCCGCCTCGAGGCGTACGTCCGGCTCGGGCGACTTGATGACCACGGCACCTGACTTGGGCATCCAGCAGGCGATGAGCGGCGTGACGAACTTGAGCCAGCTCTCCGTGATGCCGTCGCGGCCCGCCATGAAGACATTGCCCTTCGAGCGGCGGTCGAAGACGTAGATCGTGTAGCGCCCCGGGCCGGGGGGCTTGATGCCGAACGCCTCCTCGAAGACCGGGTACGTCGCCTCGGCGTTCACCAGCGCCTGCTTGATCTCGGCCGGGGGGGGCAGGCCCAGGATGCGGCCGCGGCCGGTGGCGAAGGCCGCGGGCCACGTGACCGACGAGTGCTGGTCGCGTGCGGCCGGTGTGACCTTCTTCGGTGTGGGCACGGCCTTCAACGCCTGCTTGGCGACCTTCTGGAGTGCGGGCCGGCGCGTCCGGCTGCGCACCGACTCGACGAGCATCCACTGCTTCTTGCCCTGCGGGCCCTTGGCGAACACCTCGCCATTGCGCTTGCGCAGCGCTTCGTATGCGGGCGCGAGGTGGACGGCTTCGCGCAGGGCACGCGCCTTCCAGGCGGCCGCGTCGCCGGGGGCGAGCGCGCTCACGGCTTCGGCCGTCGCTTCGAGGTACCAGTCCGCAACCTCGGCCTGCAGTGCCTTGAGCGCGGGCAGGCCCGCGGCCTTCAGGTTGCGCGGCCGCTTCCGGCCCTGCTTCGACCAGTCCAGACCCTCCTTCGTGTAGCCGTTGGATTTGCGGGCCACGGCGTCGTCGGGCCAGATGGAGAGCAGCAGCTCGTACACGTCGTAGCGGGAGCCGAAGAGCTTGGCCGAGGTGCAGAACTTGGCCACGCCATGCAGCTTGGTGCGTAGCTGCGCGTGGACGGCCTTGACGTTCTGGGGCTCGCCGCGCGCCTCGGCCGGGCGGCCCGCGCAGGGCAGCAGCAGCAGGGCCAGAAGTGCCGCGAGGAGGGCGCGGGTCGGGCGTCGGCGGGCGGGCGGCGTCATGGGAGCGGTCTCCAAGCCCCGGATGGTAGCGGCGAGGCCGTCGCTCGGGGATCCGCTGTCGGGTACAACGGCCGATTCCCGCGTCCTTGGGAACGCTCGCCATGACCGACCTCAGCATTCGCCGCCTTCCGATGCTCGTCCTGACGCTCGCGCTGGCCCTGGGCCTCGCCGGCGGCGCAGGCGCCGAGGAGAAAGCGGCCGCGCCCTTCCCGCACGACAGCCTCATGCCGAAGGCGGAGATCGGCGCCGATCGCTTCATCGAGGCCCACCCCGAGGCCGATGGCCGCGGCATCGTCGTCGCCATCTTCGACACGGGTGTCGATCCCGGCGCGCCGGGGCTGCAGACGACGACGGACGGCAAGCCCAAGATCGTGGACCTCGTCGATGGATCGGGCAGCGGCGACGTGGACACGAGCGTCGTCCGCAAGGCCAAGGGCGGCAAGCTGCAGGGCCTCAGCGGAAGGACGCTCACGGTCGGCACGCTCGCGTGCCCCAAGAACGCCTGGCACGTCGGACTGAAGCCCGCCTTCGAGCTCTTCCCGCGCGGACTCGTGCGGCGGCTGAAGAAGAAGCGGCGCAAGGCCTGGGATGAGCAGCAGCGTGCCGCCGAGGTCGCGCTGGTCCGGCGCAGCGCGGAGCTCGAGAACGCGTCCACGAAGGACGACCTGGCAGAGCAGCGTGAGACCCGCCGACGCCTGGAGCAGCTCAAGGCGCTGCAGAGCGACTTCAACGACCCCGGCCCGATCTACGACTGCGTCGTCTTCCACGACGGCAAGGTCTGGCGCGCCGTGATCGACACGGACGAGGATGGCGACCTCGCCGACGAGAAGCCGCTCTCCACGTACCGCCTGGCTCAGGAGTGGGCGACGTTCTCAGACGAAGCCCGGCTCAACTACGGCATCAACGTCTACGAAGAGGGCAAGCGCCTGAGTGTCGTCGTCGACTGCGGTGCCCACGGCACGCACGTGGCCGGCATCGTCGCGGCGCACTACCCGGACAAGCCCGAGCTGAACGGCGTCGCCCCGGGGGCGCAGATCGTCTCCGTGAAGATCGGCGACACGCGCATGGGCTCCGCGTCCATGGGGACGGGGGAGGAGCGCGGGCTCGTCGCGGCACTGCGCAACAAGTGCCACCTCATCAACATGAGCTACGGAGGCGCCACGCCTACGCCCAACCGCACGCGGATGGAGAAGCTCTACACGGAGATCGTCAACGAGCACGGCGTGATCTTCGTCTCGAGTGCAGGCAACGAAGGCCCTGCGCTCTCGACGGTCGTGGCGCCGGGCGGCACGTGCGAGGCGCTCTTCGGCGTGGGCGCCTACGTGTCGCCGGAGATGGCCAAGGCCCAGTACGCGCTGCGCAAGACGGGCAAGGCCACGCAGTTCACGTGGTCCTCGCGCGGCCCGACCACCGACGGCGCGATGGGGGTCGACTTCAGTGCGCCGGGAGGTGCCATCGCGCCCGTGCCGAACTGGCAACTGCAAGGCAGCACGCTGATGAACGGCACGTCCATGTCCGCGCCCAACCTGTGCGGTGGTGTTGCGCTGCTGCTTTCGGGCCTCAAGGCGAAGAACGTCACGTGGTCCCCGCATCGCGTGCGGCGCGCGCTGGTCAACAGCGCGCAGCAGGTCCCGGGCATCGAGCCGTTCGCGCTGGGCCACGGCCTGATCCAGGTGCCCGAGGCGTTCGAGTACTTGATGCGCTGGAAGGACCGGGCCGAGGAGGACGCGCGCTTCGAGGTCACCCTGCCGAACCGCGGCGATGCGCGCGGTCTCTACCTGCGTGAGCCGGCCGAGACCGCGCGCGTCGCCGTCGAGCGTATTCGTGTGAAGCCGCACTTCCGCGAGGAGGAAGACCACGAGACACGCATCGCCTTCTCCATGCGGATCAACCTGAAGAGCACCCAGCCCTGGATCGAGGTCCCGGATCACCTGGTGTTCCAGCACGGCGGCGGCCGCTTCGACGTGCGAGTGGACCCGCGCAGCTTGGAACAGGGGCAGGCCCACTTCGGCGAGGTGCTCGGACTCGACGCGAGCGCGCCTGAGCGCGGCCCCATCTTCCGCGTGCCGGTGACCGTGATCCGCCCCGAGGTGGTGGGGAACACGTGGCAGGAGACGCTGCGCTTCGCAGCCGACAAGATCGAGCGGCGCTTCTTCCATGTCCCGGAAGGCGCGACGTGGGCGGACCTGCGCGTGCGCACGGGGGAGGCGGAGAGCCAGCGCCTGCTCGTGGTCCACGCGCAGCAGCTGACGCCCGGACGCAGCTTCAAGGAGGACGGCTTCGAAGACTGGTTGTCGATGGACCCCGGCGAGACGGCCTCGCGCAGCTTCAAGGTCACGGGCGGTCGCACGCTCGAGCTCTGCTTGGCGCAGTACTGGTCGAGCCTGGGCGAGGGCACGTACGACGTCGAGCTGGCGTTCCACGGCATCACGCCGGACAGCGCGCAGGTGCACTTCGACGGCGCGGACCTCGTCACGCACGTTGACGTGGTCGTCCCCTTCGGGCGCGAGCGCCTCGAGCCGTCGGCCGAGGCGGACATCCTCCGCCGCCGCCTGCGCCCCGTGGACTTCAGCGTGCGACCCGGCGATCCCGATCGCGACATGCTGCCGCGCGGGCGGCTGATCCACCACGCCATGCTGACCTACAGAATCGAGCTGGCGGCTGCCGCGCGCATCCGGCCGCGCACGTTCCAGAGCCTCTACGAGGACATCTACGAGTCCTGGTCGAGTGCGCTCTGGATGATCTTCGACAAGAACAAGCGGCGCATCGGTACGGGCCCGATGTGGGGCGACAAGTTCCTCTCGCTGAAGAAGGGGACCTACACGCTGCGGATGCACGTGCGCCACGAGGATCCCCGGCGCCTCGAGGCCGTCCGCAACGCGATCCTCTACCTCGACATGAAGCTCCCCAAGGCCGTCGTGCTTCCGATCCACCCCAGTGGCGAGGCTGTCCTCGCCGGCCGGCCGCGCTTCGAAGCGCGTGAGGTCCAGTCGGGCGACCGCGTCCGTCTGTACGTCGCGCCGCCCGCCCACGGCGCCTTGCCGAAGATCGCCGAGGCCGGGGACATGCTCCTCGGCAAGATGCACTTCGGGGCGAAGGACGAGCGCAGCTTCGGCAGCGGCCGTCGGCCGAAGGGCTGGCCCTTGTCGCTGCATCTGCCGCCGGCGCCGGCCAAGAAGAAGCAGGACGTCGATGAGCCCGTGGGTGAGGAGCCTGCTGACACGCCGCCGCTCGAGAGCGTGAAGGAGGCCGTGCGCGACCTCAAGCTGGAGCGGCTGAAGACCCTGCGGGCTGCGAAGGAGGCCAAGAGCTTCGACGCCTTGGCGGCGGAGATCCTGCGTGAGCACGCCGGCTACCTGCCGGTGCTGGTCGAGCAACTCAAGATGATCGACGGCAAGGGACCGCCGCACGCGAGCAGTCGAGACGCAGACAAGGTCGTACGCGCGGCCGAGCGGATCGTGCAGCGCAT
>JAHEIK010000338.1 GCA_024639415.1 Planctomycetota bacterium | reverse complement strand
GGAGGGCTTCGACCTCTACATCGTCTGGAACCTGACGGGCACGCGCTTGATCAACAGCGTGCGCCAGTCGCAGTACGGCGAGAAGCCCGAGCAGGTGGACCTTGCCAAGAAGCTCCGCACCCAGGGCACCGACTGGCTGGCGGAGGCCCGCACGCTGGTCAACGGCCGCTTCGCACCCGACCTGCGCCTGCTGCTGGGCAAGACGGTCAACACGCTGACGCCGGAAGACATCCTCTACAGCTACGTGTTCGCGATGTACCTGATCGAGGGCCACCGCGAGAAGCTCCCGGCATTCCTGCGCGACATCCCGCGCGTGAAGAAGGCGGGCTTCGACGGCGTGTTCGGCGAGCATCTGGGCTTCGACGTCGCCACGATCGAGGCCCGCGTGAAGCGCTGGCTGAACGAGACGGCGAACCTGTAGGGGCATCGTGAGGCGTGCCGCAGGCACGCCGAATCGTTGCCCGACCCGTCACGTGAACCAGGACCGTACGACGGCATGACCACTCTTGCGGACGCCCCCCGACGCAGCACGGGTCGGGCAACCACTCACCGTCGCTGCGCGACGGATCGGGATGCCCCTACGGGCCGAACGGATTCGCAGGGGCCTTCAGATTCAACGCCGGTAGCGGACGCCGCTTGCGCCGCTCGTCCCGGATGTGTACCTCAATGCGCGGCGTGAGCGTCTGCGCCTCCTCCTCCGTGAGTTCCTCGTCCACGATCAGCGCCCGGGCGAGCCGCCAGTAGAGCTCGTGGACCTCTTCGAACTGCTCCTGCGCCCAGCGCCTGTAGGGCGCACCGCCGGTCCAGCGGAAGGTGCGCGCGATGTCGAGTGGCGGCACCTCCTCGCGCATGCGCCACGAGTAGCCGAGCAGCATCGAGAGCCACGCACGGTGGGACTCCTGCCAGGTCGGCATGCCGTAAACGACACCGAAGCCGATCGTCCGGTCGGTGTGCTCGGTCCGCGAACGGTAGATCGGTTCGATGCCGTCGGCGAGCACGACGTTGCCGTCACTGGACAGGCTTGTCACGCCGTGCACGACCGTAGGCGGATAGCCGGGGGGCACGAGGTAGCGCCCGTCGCCGGGCACGCTCCCGGAAGGTCTCCTGTAGTTGCCCCTGCTCCCGTCGCTGCGCAGGATCAGGTGCAGGTCGATCTGTAGTTCGGCCAGCAGGCGGCGCGCGAAGCCCTTGACCCAGCGGCTCGCCAACGCGTTGCCGAGCGCGCGTTCCTCGTCCCAGGGCGAGCCGTCTTTCGACGTTGCGTCCCACAGCGCGAGCAGGTCCTGCTTCGTGCCGTTCTCGATGGCCAGGATGACAGAGGTCGTGAGCGAGCGGCCGCGCCAGAGCTTCAGCAGCAGATGCCGGGGCGCCTTCGCCTCCAGATCCACCAGCGCAGCCAGGACCGAGCGATGCGCATGCGCATCGAGCACCTTCGAGCGCTCCGGCCAGCGGTCGGCGGCGAGATTGAGCAACAAGGGCACGAGGGCCCGGGCGCCGCGCCTCGCACTCTCGTACGCGCCCCAGGCGACCGTGCGGGCATCCTTGCCGAGGAGCATGCCGCGCAGCACGTCGACTTGCTGCGCCTCGAGCTCAGCGAGCTTCTGCAACGCGGCGAGCGGCGGCGGCTCTTCAAGCTCCGCCAATCCAGTAGCAGGCAGCAGGAGGAACGCGACGAGAACGCACGCAGCCGGGATCCGCAGCATGCCCCGAGTCTAGGCACACTTGCCGAGCCGTCGTGCCACCTGTGCTCCGAAGAAGACGAACCACAGAGGACACAGAGACCACAGAGTTGAGAAGCCAGGGAGCCATGGTCCCGCCCAAGGCGTCGGGCGCAGTCCTACCGGACGCGCTCTGTGTCCTCTGCGCTCTCTGTGGTTCTCCTCTGACGGGCCGAGGCCTACGCCGGCGAGCCCGTCATCCACGGGAGACGGTCGAGATCCACGTTGCCGCCCGACACGATGATCCCGACGCGCTTGCCCGCCAACTCGGGATGCAAGCGCGCGCAGGCCGCCAGCGGAACCGCAGACGACGGCTCGATCACGATCTTCATGCGCTCCCACACGAGGCGCAGCGCATGCACGATCTCGTCCTCGGCCACCGTCGGCAGCCCGTCGAGATGCTCGCGCAGGATGTCGAACGTCAAGTCGCTGAGAGAGGTGCGCAGTCCGTCGGCGATCGTGTTCGCTGCCCCCACCGGGATCAGCGCGCCCGCTTCGAGCGACTGCCGGGCGTCGTCGGCGTTCTCGGGCTCCGCGCCGTAGAGCTTCACGTGCGGGTTGAGGCCGTGCACTGCAACGCAGGTGCCGCTCATCAGCCCCCCGCCCCCCACCGGCGCGATCACCGCATCGAGTCCGAGCGTGTCGTCGAGCAACTCGAGCGCAGCCGTGCCCTGCCCCGCGATGATGCGCGGGTCGTCGTAGGGGTGGATGAACGTGGCGCCCGTCTCCTCTAGCACCTGCGCCGCACCGGCTTCACGGGCTGCAAGCGTCGGCTCGCACTCGATCACCGTCGCGCCGTAGCCCTCCACCGCCGTGCGCTTCACGGCGGGCGCGTTGGTCGGCATCACGATCCACGCCGGGATCCCGCGCCGCTGCGCGGCAAGCGCCAGCGCCTGCGCGTGGTTTCCGGAGGAGTGCGTGACGACGCCCGCGGCCGCCTCGTCCTCGTCCAGCATGCGCACGGCGTTCGTCGCGCCGCGGAACTTGAAGGCGCCGACCTTCTGGAAGTTCTCGCACTTGAAGAACAGGCGCATCCCGACGATGGCGTCGATGCTCGCACACGTCAGGACCGGCGTGCGCTTGGCCTCGCCCGCGATGCGGCCTGCCGCTGCCAGGACGTCCTCGAGGGTCGGCGCTACTCCCATTCGATCGTGGACGGCGGCTTCGTGCTGATGTCGTAGACGACGCGGTTCACGCCGCGCACCTCGTTGATGATGCGGCTGCTGAGCCTGGCGAGAACGCGGCGCGGCAGGTCCGCCCACTCGGCCGTCATGGCGTCCGTGCTCTCCACCGCCCGGACGGCGATGACGTTCTCGTAGGTGCGCTCGTCGCCCATCACGCCGACCGTCTTGACCGGCACGAGGACGCCGAAGTACTGCCAGAGCGCCTTGTGGTCGCCCTCGCGCTCGATCTCCTCGCGGACGATCGCGTCGGCCTCCTGCAGGACGGCCACGTTCTCGCGGGTCACCTCACCCGCGATGCGCACGCCAAGCCCGGGGCCGGGGAACGGCTGGCGCTCCACGAACAGCTCCGGCACGCCCAACTCGCGGCCGATCTTGCGCACCTCGTCCTTGAAGAGGTCACGGAAGGGCTCGAGCAGCTCGAAGCCGAGCTCCTCGGGCAGGCCGCCGACGTTGTGGTGCGTCTTGATCGTGACGGACGCGCCGCCGAAGGCCGACTGGCTCTCGATGACGTCGGGGTAGAGCGTGCCCTGGGCCAGCCAGTGCGCGTTCTCGACGCCCTTCGCGTGCTCCTTGAACACGTCGACGAACGTGTGGCCGATGCGGCGGCGCTTCTCCTCGGGGTCGATGACCCCCTCGAGGGCGTCGAGGAAGAGCTCGCCCGACTCTGCGAAGACGAGCGGGATCTGGTAGCGATCGCGGAAGTTGACGAGCACTTCCTCGGCCTCCCCCTTCCGGAGCAGACCGTTGTCCACGAAGATGCAGGTCAGGCGATCGCCGATCGCCTTGTGGATCAGGATGGCCGCCACGGTCGAGTCCACGCCGCCGGAGAGGCCGCAGATCACGTGGTCGGTCTCCCCCACCTGCGCGCGGATCTTCTCGCACGCCTCGTCGATGAACGAGCGCATCGTCCAGTCGCCCAGCGCGCCGCAGACGCCGAACAGGAAGTTCTTCAGCATCGCCGTGCCATGCGGCGTGTGCGTCACCTCGGGGTGGAACTGCACGCCGTAGACCGGCTTGCTGGAGTGCTTGATGGCGGCGTACGGCGCGCTGTCCGTCTTGGCGATCGGCAGAAAGCCCTCGGGCAGCTGCTCGACCCGGTCGCCGTGGCTCATCCAGACGTCGAGCTCTTGATCCAGGCCGTCGAAGAGGCACGTGTCGTCGCCGAGCACCTCGATACGCGCCGGGCCGTACTCCCGCGCGACGGCGTGATCGACCTCGCCGCCCAGGAGATGCGTGGTCAGCTGCATGCCGTAGCAGATGCCGAGGATCGGAATACCGCGATCGTAGACCTCGGCCTCGATCTTGGGCGCCGCGTCGTCGTACGCGCTCCAAGGGCTCCCGGAGAAGATCACGCCGGTCGCCTCGCCGATGCGCTCGGACAGGGTCTGGGGCATGACGATCTCGGCGAAGCAGCCAAGCTCACGCACCCGTCTCGCGATGAGTTGCGCGTACTGGCTTCCGAAGTCGACGACGAAGAAGCGCTGGTGTTCGACCTTCACGGCCGCCTTGTCGGACATGCGATAGCTCCTGGGGGTCGGGTTCGCGTGGCGCCTGCCCTAGAACTGGTTGACCATGTAGTTGGGTGCTTCGCGCGTGATGCGGATGTCGTGGGGATGCGACTCCTGCATGCCCGCGCCGGTGATGCGTACGAAGCGGGCCTTCGTCCACATCTCGGCGACCCGCTCGCAGCCGCTGTAGCCCATGCCGCTGCGGATGCCGCCGACCATCTGGTAGATGAAGCCGCTGAGCGCCCCCTTGTAGGGCACGCGGCCCTCGATGCCCTCGGGCACGAACTTCTCGCGCTGGTTGACCGCGCCCTGGCCGTAGCGGTCGGCGCTGCCGTCGAGCATCGCGCCGAGGCTGCCCATGCCGCGGACGCTCTTGTAGGTGCGTCCCTG
>JAHEIK010000043.1 GCA_024639415.1 Planctomycetota bacterium | reverse complement strand
GTGCCTGCCGCCCGTTCGACCGCCGCCGCTCCGGCCTCGTCATGGGCGAGGGCGCGGGCATCGCCGTGCTGGAAGCGGAGGAGCACGCACTCGCACGAGGTGCGACGATCCTCGCCGAGGTCGCAGGCTACGGCGCTTCACTCGACGCGTTCCGCACGACGGCCCCACCCCCGGACGGACGCGGCGCGGCCGAAGCGATGACCTACGCCCTGCGTGACGGTGACGTCGACGCCGGCGAAGTTGATTTCGTCAACGCCCACGGCACGGGCACGAAGCGCAACGACCCCGCCGAGATCCGCGCCATCCACACCGTGCTGGGCGCACACGCGGCCGACGTCGCCGTGTCGTCGAGCAAGGGCGCGCTGGGACACCTGCTCTCCGCTGCCGCCGGCGTCGCGTTCTGCTGCTGCGTCAAGGCCGTCCAGGAGGACGCCGTGCCCCCCACCGCGAATCTCGCCGAACCGGACCGGACTTGCGACCTCGACCTCGTGCCGGACGCCGGCCGCCGCAAGCACGTGCGCGTCGCGCTGAACAACAGCTTCGCCTTCGGCGGGCAGAATGCCTGCGTGGCCGTGCGAGAGTACGTACCGGGAGGTGGCGCATGACCCGTGAGGACCTGGCAGGCAAGATCGCGGTCGTCACGGGTGCGGCCCGCGGCATCGGCGCGGCCATCGCGCAACGCCTCGCAGCCGCGGGCGCCACCGTCGTCGTCAACTACCGCGGCTCCGAAGAAGCCGCCCTGGCCGTTGTCGCGGCGATCGAGGCCGCCGGCGGCAAGGCCGAAGCGCTCCAAGCCGACGTCTCGGATGCGGCTGCGACCGAGGCCCTCTTCAAGGACGTCTTGGCGCGCCACGGCGGCCTCGACCTGCTCGTGAACAACGCGGGCGTGGCCAAGGACGGACTGCTCGTCACCATGCGCGACCGCGACTGGCAGCGCGTGCTCGACGTGAACCTGACGGGACTCCAGCGCTGCACGCGCCTCGCCCTGCACCACATGATGCAGAAGCGCAGCGGTGTCATCGTCAACCTGTCGTCGATCCAGGCGCTGCGCGGCGGGCGCGGACAGGCGAACTACGCCGCAGCCAAGGCCGGCGTCGTGGCCCTCTCGCGAGCGGCAGCCCTGGAGGTCGCCGACCGCGGCGTGCGCGTCAACGCCGTGCTGCCCGGCTTCATCGAGACGGACATGACCGCCATGATCCAGCGGCGTGCGGGCGACGAGGTGCTGGCACGGATTCCCGCAGGCCGCTTTGGCACGCCGGACGACGTCGCAGGACTCGTGCTGTTCCTCTGCTCGGACGACGCGGCCTACATCACAGGGCAGGCCCTCACGGTCGACGGGGGGATGTCCGCACAGTGAGCACCGCAGGCGCCCCCCGCATCCGGCATGGCGTGGACCTGGTCCACCTTCCCAAGCTGCGAGCACTGCTCCAGGAGCAGCCGCGCTTCGCCGAGCGCGTCTTCACGCAGGACGAGCGCGCGTACTGCGACGGCTTCCCCGATCCCGCGCCGCACTACGCCGCACGCTTCGCCGCCAAGGAGGCCACGCTCAAGGCCCTGGGCTTCGGGATGACGGCGATGGGCGTCGACGCGCGCTTGCGGGAGATCGAAGTCGTCCGCAAGGGCACGGCGCCCACGCTCGCCCTGCACGGACGCTCCGCTCGGGAAGCCGAGCGCCTTGGCGTCGTGTCCACCAGCGTGTCCCTGACCCACGACGGCGATCACGCCATGGCTGCCGTCGTCCTTCTCACGGAGGCACCCGCATGAGGTTCCTGCTCGTCGACCGCATCGCTGCGTTCGAAGCCGACCGCTCGATCTCGGGCTGGAAGAACGCCGCCATGAGCGAGGACTACCTCGAGTGGCACTTCCCCGAGCGCCCGATCGTTCCCGGGATGCTGATCCTCGAAGCGTGCGCCCAACTGGCTGGCTGGCTGGAGGCCGCCTCGTCGGACTTCGAGCGCTGGTTCCTCCTCGACGGCGTGCGCTCCGCGCGCTACTACGCGTTCGCCGTGCCGGGCGACCGCATCGACCTCACCCTCGAGTGCGTGGAGGCCGGCGAGGGCCGCCGCGTCTACAAGGCCGAGAGTCGCGTGGGTGACGTGCGCGGCGCTTCCATCGAGTTCGAAGGACGGGTGTTGGACTTGGAGACCCTCGAGGCGCGCGAAGCCGCCCGCAACGCGTGGAGCACGCTGCGAGGAGAGCAGGGATGAGAGCGCCCCGAGACCAGGACGCCGCGATCGTTGCTGCTGGATGCGTGAGTGCGCTCGGCTACGGACTCGCCACCACCTTCGCTGCGCTGGATGAGGGCCAGTCCGCTGTACAGCCCGTGCCGGGCGCGGACGCCGCCACCCCGCCTGCCGCGCGCATGGATGCACCCTTCCTGCGGCTGGAGATGCCGCGCGAGATGGAGCCCCAGATCAAGTTCCTCAGCGGCTCCGGCGAGCTGGCGGTCGAGGCCGCGGCGGAGGCCGTCGGCGCATCCGGTCTCATGGAGAGCGGGATCGACGCTGCACGCCGCGGCATGTACCTCTCGCAGATGGACAGCGACGACTGGCTGTGTCGCGAGTTCGACGCGGCCATGCGCACGGCGACGGAGGACTTCGAGAAGCCGCTGGACCAAGAAGCGATCAACCGCGCCTCGGCACGACGCGTGAAACCCTTCTTCATGCTCGAGAGCCTGAAGAACAACGCCTTCAGCTTCCTTGCCACGCTCTACGCGTTGCGCGGCGCGAACACGTCGGTCGCAGGCTACGCGGGGCCGACGCACCTGGCACTCGACATGGGCGTGCGCAGCCTCGCACGTGGCAGCCTCGACGCCGTGGTGGTGGTAGGCGCCGCACGCACGACGTCGGCCGTGGGCCTGGCGGAGATGGCCGCCTACGGCGTGACGCAGCCCGCGGGCGACGGCGCCGGGGCCCTGGTGCTGCGCCGCGTCGCGGACGTACCGGCACCGCGCTGTGTGGTGCTGGGCCTGGGTTCGGCGACACACGCCGTCCCGCCCGACCATGCTCGGCCGTCCGTGCCGGCCCTCGTCGATGCCGCGCAGCAGGCGCTGACGGCGGCCGAGGTCGCGCCCGGCGATTTACGGCACATCGTCGTACCGGGCCTCGGCGAAGAGGGCCTGGATGCTGCTCTCGCGGCCGTCCCCGCGCTGGCGGGTGTGCCTCGGACGTCGTGGACCGACGCGTGGGGCCACTGCGGTCTTGCCGCGGAGACGCTGCAGGTGGCCTTGGCGAGCGCGGCTCTCCAAGCCGGCCGCATGCCGGGGGGCGAGGCGTGGGACGCCCCCGGCGCCATCCTCGTGCTCGGAGCCGGCCTGTTGGGCCAGGCGAGCGCTGCGGTACTGGCCACGGTCTGAGCCTGGAATCCGGACGGCGCACGCGAAGAAGCTGAACCGCAAAGGCGCAAAGGACGCAAAGGCCGGAAGAGGACAAACCACAGAGAACACAGAGAGCACAGAGCGCGGCTCTCCACGCGGCCGTGACACTGCATCCCCTCAGTCTCCTTAGCCGGCTCGCCGTCGGACGTTGAAGGTGCTTACGCCATGCCTTCAGCCAGCAACCTGAGGATGCAAGAGGAAGAGGGCACGGGAAACGGCTTCCAGAGCGGTAGGCCCGCTCCGTGTCCTCTGTGTTCTCTGTGGTTCCTCTTCTCTGTCTTCCCTTTGCGTCCTTTGCGGTTTCTCCCGCTCCAGCCGCCTAGCGCTTCAGGGTCCGGATCCAGCGCGCCACGCGGTCCAGGGCGAGCTTGTCAGCCAGGTTGTGCGCGAGGTTCGGCATGCCCTTGTCGTCCGTCCGCTGCATGCGCAGGTAGAGCAGCGACTTCTCCGGCTTGCCCGGCACGATGAGGCGCGCGCCCCGCACACCGAGGTCGCCCTGCCCCGGGGCCTCGTTCACGAGGTGCGTCTCGCCGAGCGGCACCTCGAAGCGCAGGTCGATACGTGCGTTGCCCGATCCCGCAGGACGGTGGCAGAAGGCGCAGTTGCTGTCCAGGTAGGCACGCACCTGCGCGGCAGGGTCGCTCGGCTTGCGCTCGCGCCAGTCAGGCCAACCCGGCCGCGTGCGCGGATCGCCGGCAAACAGCCCGTTGGCCTTCAGCTTGTCCAGTTGGTTCACGGGCATGTCGCCGTGCTGGACGATGCGATCGAGCTGCTCGCTACGGAATCCCAGCACGAAGCCGGCCTGCGGCGTGTGGCAGCTCGTGCAGTCCGAGCGGCCCGGGAACGTCCACGTCTTCGTCCCCAATCGCTTGGCCACCTTGGCGGGCAATGCCGAGTCCACGCGGGCGTCGATGAGCCAGGCGTCCTCCTGCTGCTCGTCCCACACGTACGTGAAGCCGCGCCAGCCGTCCGTGCGATGCACGTAGACGCGCGTCTCCAAGCGATGCTGCGCCGCGCGGAAGTGCTTCACGAACAGGGTGCCGTGCGGATAGCGGAAGCTGCCGTCGGCGGCGATCTGCACCTTCTCGAGCCCCGGGAGCATGACCCAGCGCTGCTTCTCGGCCGCGTCCGACCACAACGGCGCGTTCACGCTGTAGGGCACGAGGGACGGGTGCGGCGTCAGACGACGCATGTCGGTGAACAGTCCGGTCTTGGAGAGCCGCCTGGGGAATGCCGCTTGCACGCGCTCCTGCTCGACCCTGGCCAGGGTGTAGATCCGGCCGTCGAAGGCCGTGAAGTAGACCTCCCCCGCCGCGTCCTCACCAAAACTGCTGACGGCTCCGCTGCGTGCGATGCGCAGATGCTGGGTCACACGGGTGCCGTCATGGCGTAGCGCCCACGCATTGCCGGTGGCGTAGTCCGCGTAGAGGTAGGCACCGACGAGGCCCGGCAGGCGCTTCCCACGATAGACGTAGCCACCGGTGATGGAGCGCGCTTCGCGCCGATCGTGCGAGATGACGGGGTCGATGAAGGTGGGCTGCTTGGCGCCGCCGCGGAAGGCGCTGTGGCCTTCGCGCACGTTCCAGCCGTAGTTGCCGCCCTTCACCAGGACGTCGATCTCTTCCCACGCGTTCTGCCCGACGTCGCCGCCCCAGCAGGCACCGGTGACGCGGTCGAAGGAGAAGCGCCAGACGTTGCGCAGCCCGTACGCCCAGATCTCCGGACGCACGCCCGGCTGGCCGACGAACGGGTTGTCGCGCGGAACGCTGTAGGGACTGCCCTTGTCGACGTCGATGCGCAGCAACGAGCCCAGCCACGTGGAGCGATCCTGGCCGCTACCCAGCGGATCGTTGGCAGCGCCGCCGTCGCCGAAGGTGATGTAGAGGTAGCCGTCGGGACCGAACTCCAAGCCGCCGCCATTGTGATTGCCCCACGGCTGGCGCTGCTCGAGGATGACCTTCTCGCTCCGGGGGAGGATGCGCGTGCGAGCGCTGTTCATCGTGAAGCGTGAGACCACGCCGCGCCGCGGCGGGTTCGCGGAGTAGTGCAGGAACACGTGCCGATTCGTCTTGAACTGCGGGTGGAAGGCCAGCCCGAGCAAGCCCTCCTCGTTGTGCCGGCGATAGGCCGTCCCGCGCAGGTCCAGCGCCTCGTGCACCTCGCGGGTGTTCGGGTCGTTCTCGAACCAGAGCACGCGGCCGTCCTGTTCCAGGACGAAGAGGCGGTTCGTGCCGTCGGGCGGGGCGCCCACGTAGAGCGGCCGCCGGAAGCGCAGGTGCGGGAAGGCCCGAACGACCCTGTAGCGCGCGAGCCCGTCCGGGTCGCCCCGGAAGCGGATGGTGCCGGGTACGCGTTCCGCCGGCTTCTCACCACGGGCGGGCGCCGTGACCCCCAGGAGCGCAAGCACGGCCAGGACGAGAGCGAGGGAGGCGGCGCGGAGCATGGCCGAAGAGCCTACCCGCCACCGAGCGCCCCTCGATGAGATCCACCGCCAAGGCACAAAGGACGCCAAGGCCGCAAGAGGACCAACCACAGAGGACACAGAGAGCACAGAGCGCAAGACCGGGCCCGGCTGCCCTCTCTCGTGCCTTCTCCACCCTGCATCCACGAGCCGGGCAAGGAAACCAAGAGGATGGAGTGCGGCTGCCGACGGGATGGCCCTGCTCCGTGTCCTCTGTGTCCTCTGTGGTTCTTCTTCCTTGTATTGCCTTTGCGGTTCCTCCCCCCCGTACGCCACGGAAATGGGCTAAGAATGGAGGGCGTCTTCCGTACTGCCAGGTGGAGGCCGACGACGACCCCATGACGAGCCGCGCCGAGAACCGCGAGCGCTGGATGCGCGACGTACTGGACCGCTTCGAGCGGCCGCTGGTCGCATATGCCCAGCGCCGCCTCGGCAACCGCGACGCCGCGCGCGACGTTGTGCAGGAGTGTCTCCTGCGCCTGTGCCGCGCCGAGCAGGCGCCCGAGGACGGGCACCTGCGGCCGTGGCTCTATCGGGTCTGCCGCAACCTCACGATCGACCACCTGCGCAAGGAGGGCCGCGTGCACGCACTCGAACAGACCGATCGGATCCTCGACGCCACCCCGCATGCCGTCCCCGAGGCGCGTGCCGAGCGGGCGGACGAGACCTCGCGTCTGGCCGCGTGCCTCGCCGCGCTGCCCGCCCGGCAGCAGGAGGTCGTGAGGCTGCGCTTCCAGGACGCGCTCACCTACCGGGAGATCGCGGTCGTCACGGACGCCTCCATCAGCCACGTCGGCGTGCTGCTGCACAAGGCCCTCGCGACGCTCAAGCGTCGCCTGGCCGCCCAGCCGGAGACCGTCGCGTGCGAAAGGAAGACCTCGTGAGTCCCGCAAGCCGCTTCAGCGACCCGAACGACCTCACCCCGGAAGACATCACCCCGGAAGATCCGCGCCTGACCGCGTACGCGCTGGGCGAACTGCAGGGAGACGAGCGCACGCAGTTCGAAGCGCTCCTCCAGAAGGACCCGGCAGCCCAGCAAGAGGTCGACGACCTACGGGCCCTGGGCTCGAGCCTCGAGGCCGAGCTGGGCGGCGTGAGCGACGGGCAGCTGGATCTGGCAGCTCGCAACGAACTCCTGCGTGTCGCGCAAACGCCCGACGCGCCCAGCGGAGCCTGGCATGTCGTCCGACTCGCCGCCGTGGCCTGCCTGCTGGTCGGACTCATCGTCTGGGCCGTAGTGTCGTCGATCCCGAGCATCGACGTGAGGACGCGCGGTGAGCGGATGGCGCACGCCCCGGGCCCGGATACGCACGTCCGTGCTCCCGGCGATGCCCGCGCCGGTCTCGTCAACGCAGCGCGGCCCGAGCCCGCGCCGTCGGACCTGCGGATCCACAGCGAACAGGGTCCATCGAAGCCCGTGGGCGAAGCGAATACCGGTGAACTGGGTCTGACCCCCAAGGGGGGGCGTTCGGACACCTGGGAGTACCGGGTGCGCCCCGGCGACACCGTGACGTCCATCGGAGGCACGCGGGCCCGACCGACAGCCGTTGGGCTCAGGGCCGGTGGCATGGGCGTCGCGGGGGCCGGCAGCGGCGCGAATCGCAACACGCTCGACGAGGTCGCTGCGCGAGAACTGGGGTCGTTCAAGGTGCGCTGGTACCGCGAGCGCGCTCCCGGCTCGGCCCCTGCGAGCAAGAAGGTCCAACCCGGCATGCGCGAGCCGAGCGATCCGGTCTTCGGCCTGCCCGCCGGCCGGCAACCCGCAGGCCTGAAGATGCCTCCCGTTGACCTCCCGGGCGGTGTGCCTCCCGGCGTCGTGCTTCGTGGCCTGTCGGGCTACGGCAGCCCCGGCTTCGTAGCGCCGGGCAGGGTGGCGCCCGGAACCGTGCGCTACGGGGACGAGACCTACCAGCATCCGGGCATCGACCCCTTCCACCGCGTCACGAAGAAGGACGGCCACACCTCGACGTTCAGCGTGGACGTAGACACCGCCAGCTACAGCAACATCCGGCGCATGCTGCGCAGCGGCCAGCTGCCGCCGCCTGCGGCGGTCCGACTCGAGGAGTTCGTCAACTACTTCGACTACGGCTACGCCGCGCCCGACGCCGACAGCGAGGCACCCTTCCGCACGCACGTCGAGGTCGCGACCTGCCCGTGGAACCCCGCTCATCGCCTCGCGCGGATCGCGATCAAGGGCCGCACCCTGGGTGAGGAGCAGCGGCCGGCTGCCAACCTCGTGTTCCTCGTCGACGTCTCCGGCTCGATGCAGGGCGAGGACAAGCTTCCGCTGGTCAAGGCCGGGCTCGAGCGCCTGGTCGAGAGCATCCGCGCCGACGACCGCGTCGCGATCGTCACGTACGCCGCGACGGCGGCCCTGCGACTGAGCTCCACGCCCGGCAGCGAGCGCGAGACGATCCTCGCTGCCATCCGTGCGCTCAAGGCCGGCGGCTCCACCAACGGTGCCGGCGGCATCCAGATGGCGTACGCCGAGGCCAAGCGCGGCTTCCGGAAGGAGGGCGTCAACCGGGTGCTGCTGTGCACGGACGGCGACTTCAACGTCGGCGTGTCCGACGACGCAGGTCTCGTGCGCCTGATCGCAGAGCAGGCCAAGTCCGGCGTGTACCTGAGCGTGCTGGGCTACGGCACGGGCAACTTCCAGGACGGCAAGATGGAGGCCCTGTCGAACAACGGCAACGGCAACTACGCGTACATCGACAGCCAGCTGGAGGCCGAGCGCGTGCTCGTCCAGGAGATGGAGGGCACGCTCGTCACCATCGCCAAGGACGTGAAGTTCCAGCTCTGGTTCAACCCGGCCACGGTCAGCGGCTGGCGCCTGCTCGGCTACGAGAACCGGCGCTTGGCGGCACGCGACTTCAACGACGACAGCAAGGACGCGGGCGAGATCGGCGCAGGACACGAGGTCACCGCGCTCTACGAGATCATCCCGACCGGCGCTCTCGTCCCGGGCACCGTGGATGCGAACCCCTTCGTGAGCGGCGGCGTGAAGGCCGCCACCGGGGATGCCGCAGCCGAGAAGGATGCTCCGCTGCCCGCTGACAAGGCGCTGTTCATCTGGCGCCTGCGCTGGAAGGCCCCCGAGGGCGGAGCGAGCTCGCTGATCGAGCGCAACGTCTTCGACAAGGGGCTGACCTTCGAGAAGGCCGACCGCGACTTCCAGTGGGCCAGCGCCGTCGGCGCCTTCGGCATGCTGCTGCGCCGCTCGCCACACCGCCAGCAGGCGAGCTTCGAGCTGGTGCTCGAGCTGGCAGCCCCGGCCGCCGCGTCGGAGCGTCGCAAGGAGTTCCTCGAGCTCGTCAAGCGCGCCCAGGGCTTGCTGCGCGGACGGTAGAGGCCGCCCCTACAGCTGGGCCAACGGACCCTTGCTGTCTCCGAAGGCGAGCTGCGACACCCCCACCCGCTCGAGCATGGAGAGGTAGAGGTTGTTCAGTGGCGTCCAGCGCGGATAGCGCACGTGGCGCCCCGGCTCGAGTGTCCCACCGCCGCCGCCGGCAAGCAGGATCGGCAGCTCGTCATGGTTGTGCCGGTTGCCGTCGCCGATGCCGCTGCCGAACACCACCATGGAGTTGTCCAGCAGCGTGCCCTCACCCTCCTTGACGCTCTTCATGCGCTTCAGCAAGTAGGCGAACTGCGCCACGTGGAAGCGGTTGATCTTGCGGATGGCGCCGATCTTCTGCTTGTCGCCCCCGTGGTGCGAAAGCTGGTGGTGCTGGCCGCGCACGCCGAGCCAGGGATGCTTCGCAGGGCTTCCCCCGTTGCCCAGCATGTACGTGGCGATCCGCGTGGTGTCCGTCTGGAAGGCGAGCACGAGCAGGTCCGTCATGAGCCGCATGTGCTCGCGGCGATCGGACGGCACGCGCTCGGGCACGTCGAAGTCCGCGGCGGGGCCCAGCGTCTTGACCCGGTCGCTCTCCGTGCGTTCGATCCGCCGCTCGATCTCGCGTAGGCCCGTCAGGTACTCCTCCAGCTTGGCCCGGTCGGCGATGCCCAGGCGCTTGCGCAGTTCCCTGGCATCACGCCCGACGAAGTCGAGCACGCTCTTACGCCTGCGCAGCCTGCGCTCGCGCGCCTCCTTGGACTCCCCGGGCTTGCCGTCGCCGAACAGCCGCTCGAACACCAGGCGCGGGTTGATCTCCTTGGCCATCGGCGTCGTCGGCGTGCGCCACGACATGTTCGTGGAGTACGCACACGAGTAGCCCGAGTCGCAGCCCCCACTGTGCCGTGTCCGCTCGATGCCCAGCTCGAGCGAGGCGAAGCGCGTTGTTCCCCCGATGGCCCGGGCGGCCACCTGGTCGACGGACACACCGACCCGGATGTTCGCACCCTTGGTCTTCACGGGATGGGCGCCGGTGAGGAAGACGGCCACGCAGCGCGCGTGGTCGCCCGGCCCGTCGCCATGCGCTCGCGCCTGGTCCTGCGCCAAGCCGGAGAGCACCAGCAGGTCCTGCTTGTGCGGCGCCAGCGGCTCCAGACTCCACGGCAGGGCGTACGTCGCACCCTCGGTCGTAGGCGTCCAGTCTGGCATGTGCGCACCGTTGGGGAAGAACACGTAGGCCATGCGACGGGGCGCCGCCCCCGGCGCGTCCTCGGCCTGGACACCGCGACTGGATAGCAGCGGTACGCCCATGGCATCGAGCAGCGGCAGCGCGACCGCGGTGCCCAGTCCGCGCAGGACCGCACGGCGGGTCAGGGGGTTGCGTCGGCTCATCGGCTCTCTCCCGCGCTGCGGCGCATGGTAAACGCATCCGAGGCGACCACGGCGTGGGCGAAGCTCGAGACGCTGAAGCCGCGCGCACGCGCCTCTTCGACGATGCGCAAGACCGCGGGGCGGTCGTACGGTTCCAGACCCCGGCCCAGCGCGTAGGTGAGCAGCTTCTCGGCGAAGCAGCGAGGGAAGCCGGGATCGTCCCGCAGGATCGCGCGCAGCTGCCGCGCGCCCTCGAAGGTGCGGCCGTCGGGCAACACGCCGCTGCTGTCGACGCGCTTGCGCCCGGTCCGCAGCGCCCCCACGGGATCGAACTCCTCGAGCCCATAGCCGAGGTTGTCCATCCGGTCGTGGCAGACAGCACACGTCGGATCCTCGCGGTGCTTCTGCAGCCGCTCGCGCAGGGTCAGCTTCAGCATCGAGGGATCCTGCGTCTCGAGGGATCCGACGCCGGGCGGTGGCGGCGCAGGTGGTGTGCCGAGGAGCTCGTCCATCAACCACTTGCCGCGCTGCACGGGCGAGGTACGCGTCGGGTACGAGGTCAGCGTGAGGATGGAGGCGTGCCCGAGAATGCCTCCGCGCTCGGGCGGCAGCTTCACGCGGTGGAATCCGCGCTGCGCCACACCCTCGATGCCGTAGTGCCGTGCGAGCCGCTCATCGACGTAGGAGTAGGGCCAGTCGATCAGCTCTAGGATGCTCCGGTCTTCGCGGATGAGCGCTGCTACCACCAGCTCGGTCTCCTGGCGCATCGAGGCCCGCAGCCCCTCGTCGAAGTCCGGGTAGTCCTGCGGATCCGGCGCCACGGTCTCCAGGCGCCGCAACTCGAGCCACTGCGCGGCGAAGTTCTGCACCAGCGTCGACGTAGCGTACGGATGTTCCAGCATGCGCGTGACCTGCTCGTGCAGGTTGACGCGCAGCATGCCGGCATCGGCGAGTGTGTTCAGCGTGTCGTCCGGCAGCGTGCTCCAGAGGAAGTAGGCCAGTCGCGACGCCAGCTGATGGTCGTCCAGCGGAACAGCCTGCGTGCCCGGCCCCGCCCGTTCGTCCAACTCCACGCGGAAGAGGAAGTGCGGCGACACCAGCACCGCTTGGAGCGCGAGACGCAGTGCTCCTGTGAAGGTCTCGCCGTCGCCCATTGCTCGCAGGAGGAGTCCCACGTGACGCTCCACCTCCACCGCTGTCGGCGGGCGCCGGAACGCGCGTCGCAGCAGGTCGCCGAAGATTCTCTGCGCGCACGTCCGCTCGTCTCCTGCCGTGGGCTCGCACACGAGCAGGCGCCTCTGCGCCGCGGGCAACTCGGCGCGCCCCTCCTCCAAGGGGCCTTGCACCTCGATCCAGTCGATGTGGAGGTTGCGGTCCCGGCGTGTCTTCGGATCCCACTTGTCGTTCGTGAAGGCTACGGTCAGCGTCTGCTCACCGCGTGGCATGCTCACGACGGACTGGTGGACGTCAGGGCTCCGCCGCGGTGCGCGCACCGGGACGTCCACCTGCCGCTTGCCGTTCACGTGCAGCGCCATGTTGGCCGGCACCTTGTCGTAGAGGTCTGCCCACGCCCGCACGCGGACCGCGTACGCGCCCCCGCGTCCGATCGCCAGGCGCAGGACGACCTCGCCGTTGGAGCTCATCGCCG
Source organism: Planctomycetota bacterium (assembly GCA_024639415.1). Lineage (GTDB taxonomy): Bacteria > Planctomycetota > PLA2 > PLA2 > JAEUHO01 > JAHEIK01. Next base: position 3,314 of record JAHEIK010000043.1, on the reverse strand, counting down.
CGTGGTCCCCGGTGGAGCGTCCACCGCCACGGATCCTCAGCCGCTCGGCCTGGTAGCGACGCGGCGTGTGCTCGTCGTACACCCACACCGCACGCTCTGCGATCGTCTCCGCGGCGGCCAGGTACTTCTCGAACAAGATGGGCGGCATGGCGAGCACGTCGCCGATGTGGTCGAAGCCGTAGCCCACGTCGTCGCGTGGAAAGAGCGCCGCTGCGTCGAAGTCCACGCCGAGCAGGTCCTTGACCGTCCGCTGGTACTCGTAGCGACTCAAGCGGCGCATCGTCACGCGTCCCGGATCGGGCGGGGCGGCCGCCCACGCCGCCGCCAGCTGATCCGCCCACCAGCGGCCGAACGCCGCACGCGCGCCCTCTTCCGGACGCATCTCCCCCGGGGGCGGCATCAGCCCACCCGTGACGTGGCTGGCGAGCCGCTCGGCCAGTCCTGCACGCCCGCGGAGCGCCTCGAACGACGGCGGGTCGTCGCGCACGGCCCAGGGCTCGAGGTCCAGCGAGCCGTCGGGCTCCGCACCGCTGTGACACGCCGTGCAGTAGTCGCCGAGAACGGGCCGGACGTCGGCTCGCCACGCAAGCGTGCGCGCGTCGGGTCCTGACGGGGCGGGATCACCGCAGCCCGGCAGTGCGGGCACGAGCAGAAGCCAGACGAGCAAGAGAGTCTTGGGGCGCAGCACGGCAAGCCAGGGTACGGGGCGGGCGTGGATCCCCGAGGATCCGCTGGTTCTCGGCTGTACCGCGCCGCCGGTGTGGGGTTTCGCCACGCCCCGGTCGAGGCGCTGGAAGCTTCCTCTCTGCGCGTGCGCCATCCCGCGCGTAGAGTGAGGCGCCTGGTGCGGCCGGGGAACCGCACCCCGTCACCCGCTGCCCCAGCCCCCCTTGGAGATGACGACGTGGAGCCCACGGGACCGCGCATCCTCGTGATCTCGAGCCACGCGCAGGCTCTGGTCCAGTCCGTGGACGCACTGCGTGCCGGGCTGGAGGGCGCCGAGGTGCACGCGGCATCCTCCCTGGAGCACGGCAGCGCAGCGGTCACCGAGCGGGAGCCGGACGTGGTCTTCCTGCTCGCGCAGAGTGAAGCCCTGGAGGAGTGCCTCGAGTTCTGCCGCTGGCTCCGCGACGACAGGGCCGGCGCGGAAGCCTCTCTCGTCCTCGTCTACCCGAGCCGTGAAGTCAGCGACTGGAAGCGCCTGTACGACGCGCAGGGCGACATGTTCATCGTCTGGGACGGCAACTTCGTGGACGGGCTCGCCAGCTGCGTGAAGTCCCTCGTGGGACGGCGCTATCGCATGGTCGCAGCCCCTCTCTCCGCCGGATCCCTGCAGCTCTTTCCCGAGGGGCTGCTCGCGCGCATCGGCGGTCGGCTGGTGAGCTTCACGCCGCTGGAGTTCCGGATCGTCCGCTATCTGGTGGAGCATGCCGACCGCGCGGTCACGCGTGGAGAGCTAGAACGCGTCATCACCGAGGTGGGCCCACGTCCAAGCCGCGCGCGCAAGCCACAGAGCATCGTGCATCAGTGCATCTACACGATCCGCAAGAAGCTCGCCCCGGACGACGCCGTCATCAGCAACATCCGGGGCATCGGATACCGCATCGACTTGAGCTACAAACCTGCCGGCACCTAGCACGGCGCGCGTGGGAGCCGCACGATGAGCGCACTCGGACTGAAGCCCCAGACCAGGGTCATTCTCTACGCCGACGAGTTCGAGGAGTCCGTCGCGTTCTACGAAGGTGCGCTCGGCCTCCCCCTCGCGTATCCGGCGGCCCACGGCTGGGCGGAGTTCACCACGGGCACGTCTTGCGCGCTCTGCGTGCACGCCGGGAGGCTGAGCGAGATCTCGACGCACAAGATCGCCACGTTTGGATGGGCCGTGGAGGACCTCGACAAGGCCGTGGCGGCCTTGCGCGCCAGGGGCGTCGAGGTCGAAGACCCCCACGCCGTGACCGAGGGACTCCGCGCGGCCACCTTCCACGATCCGAGTGACAACGCGCTGTTCTTCGAGGGCGCCTAGGCCGCGGCCCACGCGCCCACGTCTCGCAATCGTAAGCACCTGGTGTGGGGCCCCTCACACCCCCTCCGCGACGGACGACCGGCAGGCCGAAGGCGGAGTACATGGCCGGGTGCGCGTGTCGCGTGCCCCGTGCGCCTGCGTGAGAGGGACCCGACTGCATGGAAGAGGCCGCTCGGATCAGCGGTTCCGATGAGCGTGAGCGGATCCTCCTCGTCGAGGACTCGCCGACGCAAGCGCTCATGATGCACCACACGCTCGAGACGCACGGCTTCGTCGTGACGCTCGTCGAAGACGTGCAGTCGGCAATCGACGAGATCAACAGGTGCGCGCCGGATCTGATCGTCGCGGACTTCTACCTGCCCGGCATGGACGCCGATGCGCTGTGTCGGGACGTCCGGATGCGCTTCGAGACGCGCGCGATCCCAGTGATCCTCTTGACCTCCGACGCCGCAGAGGAGACCGAGCTCCGCTCGCTCAACAGCGGTGCGGATGACTTCCTGCCGAAGAGCACCGACAGCGAGGTCCTGCTCGCCCGGATCCGGGCGCTGCTCAAGCAGGCGGCCTCGCGCCCCGCCTCGTTCCCAGCGACCACGGACGGCTTCCACAAGGCACGCATTCTCACGATCGACGACAGCCCCACCTTCCTCGAACTGCTCAACGTGGAGCTCACGGAGGACGGCTACGAGGTCATCCAGGCACACGATGGCGCCGAGGGTCTGAAGCTGCTGGACACGGAGACCGTCGATTGTGTTCTGGTGGATCTCGTCATGCCGGGCCTGGACGGCATCGAAGTCTGCCGGCGGATCGACGAACTGCGCAATCGACTCGACGCGCCGCTGTCGGTCATGATGCTCACGGGACGCGAATCCCAGGAGGACCTCACACGCGCCCTGGAAGCGGGCGCGGACGACTTCGTCGGGAAGTCGAGCCATTTCGCGGTCCTCAAGGGCCGCATCCGCGCGCTCCTGCGCCGCAACTTCTACCACCGTGAGAACGAGCGCATCCTGGGCGAGCTCAAGGACAAGGAGCTCGAGGCCATCAAGGCCCGCGCCGAGACGGCTGCGGCCGAAGCTCGCGCCGCACTCGTGGATCAGCTCGAGCAGACCATGGGCGATCTCGAAGCCTCGCAGCTCGAGCTGATGCAGGCGAAGGAGACGGCCGAGGCCGCCAACCGCGCGAAGAGCGAGTTCCTGGCGAACATGAGCCATGAGATCCGCACGCCGATGAACGGCATCCTCGGCATGACCGAGGTGGTGCTCGAGTCGGACCTCGACTCGGAGCAGCGCGAGCA
>JAHEIK010000337.1 GCA_024639415.1 Planctomycetota bacterium | reverse complement strand
GGAGCCGGCTGCTACAAGCAGCCCGGCCCGGGCAAGACCTCGATGATCGTGCGCCAGTGGGAGCGCGACTCCGCCAAGAACGAGCGCTTCGTCGACCAGTACTTCCTGAACTACGACATCAACGACCCCTACCGGGGCGACTGCCTCGTAGGTCACTAGCGGCGCGGAACCGCCGGCCCCGGGTCCTCCCGCGAGGGGGGATCCTGGGAGGGGTCCCACGCCGTGCGCCTCCTGAGGGAGGGGGGGGCACGGAACCCGGGACCGGCGGCGGATCGGCGCCGCCGGCGCGTGCTCCCCTGCCTGCGGGCTCCGGCTCCGGAGTACGCGCCGAATGGATACGCCCGCGCGAGTCCGCGCGGGCGTCTTCAATTTCTCGCCGCCAGCACTTCTCCCTTGCGGGGCGGCGATGCCACCCTCAAGGCGCGCGGGGCCGCGACGGCCTCGCGACGGAGAGAGCCATGCTGGACCTGGCCTGGATTCGCGAGCACCCGGACGTCGTGCGCGAGGGCGCCGAGCGCAAGGGCATCGCCTTCGACGTCGACGCGCTGCTGCGCCTCGACGAGGAGCGTCGCCAGCTGATCCGCCTGCAGGAGCAGGCGAAGGCCGAGCAGAACGCGCTCGGCAAGCAGGTCGCCACGCTCGCAGGCGACAGCAAGCAGCAGGCGCTGGGGCGGCTGAAGCAGCTCAAGGGCAAGGTGCAGGAGCACACGGACGGCCTCAAGCCCCTCAAGGCCCGGATCCAGGAGCTGATGCTGGCGTGCCCGAACCCGCCGGCCGACGAGGTGCCGGTCGGTCCTGACGAGAGCGCGAACAAGGAGCTGCGCACGGTCGGGGAGAAGCCCACGTTCGATTTCGAGCCCAAGGACCACGTGGCCTTGATGCAGGGCTTGGACATCCTGGACATCGAGCGCGCGGGCAAGCTGGCCGGCAGCCGCAGCTACGTGCTCAAGGGCGACGGCGTATGGCTCGAGCAGGCCGTCCTGCGTCTGGCCATGGACATGATCACGGAGCGTGGCTTCACCCTGCTGTCCGTGCCCGTCGTGGTGAAGGAGTGGGCCCTGCGCGGCACGGCCTACTTCCCCGGTGCCGAGGAGCAGACCTACCGCATCGCGAATCCGACGGCGGACGACGAGGACTCCTGGCTGGTCGGTACGAGCGAGGTCAGCGTCACCGCGCTGCACGCCGGCGAGATCCTCGACCACGCCCAGTTGCCGCTGAAGTACGCGGGCCTGAGCCCGTGCTTCCGCCGCGAAGCCGGCACGTACGGCAAGGACACGCGCGGTGTCTACCGCGTCCACCAGTTCAACAAGGTCGAGCAGGTGATCGTGGACGTGGCCGACCAAGCCACGAGCCGCGAGCATCACCAGGCCATCCTCGACAATGCCGAGGCCGTCATGCAGCGGCTGGGGCTGTCCTACCGCGTGGTGACGTGTTCGACCGGCGACATGGGCCGGGGTGCGCGCTGCAAGTACGACATCGAGGCTTGGATGCCGGGCCGTGAGAGCTACGGCGAGACGCACAGCGCGACGCGCTTCCACGAGTACCAAGCGCGGCGGCTGAACCTGCGCTACCGCGACGCCGAGGGCAAGGTGCGCTTCTGCCACACGCTCAACAACACAGTGATCGCCTCGCCGCGCGTGCTCATCGCGCTGCTCGAGACCCACCAGCAGGCGGACGGCAGCGTCGTGATCCCCGAGGCGCTGCGGGGTTACATGGGAGGGCGCGAGCTCTTGACGCCGTAGGCGGCAAGAGCTCCCCGTCTCCGTTCCCGTTCCCGTCTCCGTTCCCGGCGTCTCCCTCACCCGTGCCCGTGGCCCGGTTTCCTCGTCGTCGGCGGGCACGGGACAGGTGCTCCCGCTCCGTTGAGACGCAATGACGTGGGCCGCAATGCATGCCGCCAAGGAGGGGTGACGGGGACGGGTAACGTGCACGCCGGGAACGGGAACGGGAACGGAGACGGGAACGGAGGAACGGCCGTGCCGGCCGTTCCGACCCTACTTCCCCGGCGTCGGGTCGTCGCCCCAGGCGACGTTGTAGCCGCCGCGCAGCAGGATGATGCGGTGGATGGGGTCGATCTTGTCCTCTTCGTACTCGACGCCTTCTTGCGCCTCCGTCACGTCGAACTCGATCTTCAGCAGGATCGCGTAGGGGATGCCCTTCTTCAGGGCGGAGTCCCACTCCTCGAGACCCTCGCGATCCACGGCCTCTTCCGGCTTCGGATAGAAGCGCAGCCGGAAGCTGCGGATCTTGTCGTAGACCAGCGTGTAGAAGCCGCCCTCGGTGGGCTTGGTGTCGACGAAGTAGTCCTCGCGCCGCCACAACTCCAGCCACTGGCCAAACTGCGGATGGGGCCTGCAGGCGTAGCCGACCTCGGTCAGCGGGCTCTCGCGCTCGCGCGTGGCGCGGCGGCCGTCCTCCTCGCTGCCGATCGTACGCGTGCGTCGTGCGGTGATGAACGAGACGCGGTCGGCGTCCATCCCGGCGAGGCGAATGGCCTTGCCGCGGAAGCCCGTGTCGCCCACGAAGCCGCCCCAGTAGATGTAGCGGAAGTCCTTGAAGATCTGGGCGAGGATCGCGTTGGCGACCTTCGGCCCCCGGAGGCTGTCCTGCACCACGTTGCGGTTGTCGATCGTGCCGCTGAGCGTCTGGTACATGAGACCCATGATCGTGCCGAGCAGGCCGATCGAGATCGTGAGTTCCAGCAGCGTGAAGCCCGACTGCCTGCACCTGCCCTCTCTGCGAGCGCGTCTCATCGTCCGCCTCCCGTGCCCGTGCCCTCGAACTCCGGCGGAGGCAGGTAGCGCGTCAACGTCGCCAGCGGCTCGTTGGGCTGCTCCTGGTGGTAGACGGTAAGCGTGAAGCGGATCAGACGGATGCTGGCCGCTTCCTGCTGCCCTTCTTCCCCGGTGGGGGCGGAGCTGGTCTCCTCCTCGTCTCCCTTGTCGCCGAAGAGATTCTCGGCGTCGTCGCTCTCTTCGGCCGTGCCGGCCGCAACCATCTCCTCCTTCTCCAAGCGCCAGCGGTACATGCTGTAGCGGTCGGCCCGTGACTGGTCCAGACCCGCCCACTGGCCGTAGTCGACGGACACCGAGCCCTCGTCGCCGTTGCGGTGCTCGGTCTGCTCGAAGAGGATCCGGCCGAAGATGGTGTCGGCGATCTCGCGCAGCTCCCGCTTGTCGATGGCGTCGGCGGCTTTCTCCATGTTCTCGGAGATGATGCTCGTCATCAGCGTGGTCACGATCGAGAGGATCGCGAACGCGAGCAGCACTTCGAGCAGCGTGAAGCCGGCCTCGCTAGGGCGTCGCGTGCTGGAGGGGGTGTGCGTCACGGTGTCTCTCGTCAGCTCGTCTCAGTTGCCGAAGTTGGACGAGGGGAGCGACTCGGGCAGCTCCTGCTCGCCTTCGCGCCACGACGGCTCGGAGGTCAGGGCGTTGACCACGACCGTGATGGTCTTGTACTGCGCGTCGGTCTCCATGTCCTCGTTGACGATACGCACGGCAACGCCGGTCTCGACGGTGCCGTCGGCGAAGAAACGCATGGCGTGAGGCTTGCCGCCGTCGCCGACCTTGTTCCACGAGCCCTTGCGCTCACTGACGCCCGTGATGGTGATGCCGCTGGGGCAGGCGTGCCACGACGTGTAGAGCCACTCGCGATCCCTGTTGCGCAACTCGCGTAGCCGCTGCTGTTCGCTCTCGTCGACATCCTCGCCCGCGGCCACGTCGGGCGGCGGGACGTTGGTGAAGCGGTAGCGCCACCCGTAGCGCCACTCGTCGTCTTCATCGCGGAACGTGCCGATCTCCAGGTGCACCTCGAATGCGTCGAGGATCGCGCGCTCGCGCGCACCGTTGACGGCCGAGACGAGGGAGTTGGCCGTGTTCTTCAGCTTGCCCTGAGCTCCGAGGGAGTCGAGGCTGGCGGGAACGAGGAGCAGGATCGTGCCCATGATGAGCACGACGGCCATGAGCTCCAGCAGCGTGAAGCCGCGCTGTCCACGAGCCGGTCGGAGAATGGGCATCGTGGTCGTCACAGGCGGCTACTTCTCCGCCTCCTCCGGGTAGGTGACGTCGTCCTCCGTGTCCGGGAGCCCGTCTTCGCCGTAGCTCCGGATCTGGTAGTTGTTGCGATCGAGTACGCGGTACTCGTAGTCCGCGCCCCACGGATCCGCTGGAATGGTCTTCATCAGCGGATAGGGATTGCGTCCGTCCGTCTCGGTGAGCTGCTGGAGCGAGTCCGGGAGCTTCTTGTTGGACATCTTGTACGTGTCGATCGCCTGGCCGAAGCTCGACATCTGCGTCTTGGCGGCCTGGTAGTTCGACTCGAACAGCATGTTCCAGATGTTGGGGCCGACCAGGGCGATCAGGGTGCCCAGGATCACGACCACCACCATCAGCTCGACGAGGGTGAAGCCGCGTCGTTTGTTCTGCTCTTTCTGGGTGACTGCGCGCCGGATAGCCATGGTGCTTCTCTCCGCGGGAGGGGATTCGGTCCCGCTGGGATTTGGACGTCCCGCGGGCCGGAGTCTTTCAACGGGAAATGGTAACTCGGAGACGGCGGTAGGGCGGGCATGGAGCCTGCCGACATGGCGCCGCCCCTACGGCAGTACGACCACGCGCACGCGCTGTAGGGGCGGGCTGCATGCCCGCCCGAGCGCGCGCGTCTACGTCGTTTCTTACCCTGTAGCGGCGGGCTGGATGCCCGCCCTCATGGGCGCTCCCGTAGCAGGGCGGCCACAGGGGCCGCCCCTACGTGGTAAGTCCGGATTGGGCGAGGGGAGCCCTAGGGCGGGCATGGAGCCTGCCGACATGGCGCCGCAGTACGTCGCCG
>JAHEIK010000336.1 GCA_024639415.1 Planctomycetota bacterium | reverse complement strand
GAGGAGGCGACGGCGATGCAGCGCGCGACGCGTGGCGAGGTCGCCGTCTCCACGAACGATCGCACGCCCGAGAACCACGTGCGCATCGTCGAGATGGTGCTGAAGAAGGCCAAGCGGCTCGTCGAGACCGGCAAGGATGTCGTCATCTTGATGGACTCGCTGACGCGCCTGGGCCGTGCCTACAACCTGCTGCAGCGCGGCGGTGGCCGGACCATGTCCGGCGGCATGGACTCCCGCTCCCTCGAGAAGCCCAAGGCCTTCTTCGGGGCGGCCCGCAACATCGAGGAGGGGGGGTCGCTCACGATCGTCGCGACCGCGCTCATCGACACGGGCTCGAAGATGGACCAGGTGATCTTCGAGGAGTTCAAGGGCACCGGCAACATGGAGCTGGTGCTCGACCGAGAGCTCGCCGAGCAGCGCATCTGGCCCGCGATCGACGTGAACATGTCCGGCACGCGCAAGGAAGAGAAGCTGCATGCCGCTTCCTACCTGGAGAAGGTCTATCTGCTGCGCCGGGCGCTGCAGCCGCTCAAGCCGATCATGGTCATGGAACACCTGATCTCGCGCATGGAGCAGACGTCCACGAACGACGCCTTCCTCGACATGATCGGCGGCCCCAGCCGCAACGGCGAAGACGACGTCTACGACCATGCCTAGGCGGCAGAGGAGTGCCGGAAGCGCTCCTCTCCCGCAAGACGCAATGAGGGCAAAGGACGCGGCAGCCGCAAGGCGCCTGCGGCGCCCGACGTCTGCAAGACGCAAAGAGGGCAAAGGGCGCGAAGGCAGAGCCGAAGGCAGAGCCGAAGGCACGGGCAGAGGCGCGGGAGAGGCCGTGCCGATGGACATGGAGCTGGGCCCCGATCGGCCGTCGTCAGCACCCGCGTAGGGGCGGCCGAAGGTCGCGCGTGCAGCGCGCGGCCGCGTGCCCGCCCAATCCAGCGTGCGCGCGGCGTGGCGCGTGACCGGGCGACGGAGCGGCGGCAGAGGCACGGGCAGAGGCACGGGGAAGGGCAGAAGGCCCTTCGTACGCCGATCTCCCTGCCCTCTCCTGCCCGGGCCGGTGCCCTCTGCTAAGGTCTCCGGTTCCCCCTCTGAGACTGCCGGGAGACCTCGATGCCTCGATCCATGCGCCTCGTCGCGCTCGTCCTCTTCGCCGCCCTCCTCGTCCTCGCGGCGGCGCCCGCGCAAGCGGCCGAGAAGTACACCCGCGGCCTCCGCTACCCGTCGCTGACTGCCGACGGGAAGCTGGTCGTGTTCGCCTACCGCGGCGACATCTGGGTCGCCCAGACGGACGGCAAGGCGCCGGCCCGCCGCCTCACGATCCACGAAGCGCAAGAGACGCTGCCGCGCGTGAGCCCGGACGGCAAGACCGTCTTGTTCGCGAGTGCGCGCGGAGGCGGCTACGACCTCTACACCATGCCGATCGTCGGCGGTGAAGCGACGCAGATCTCCTTCCAGGGCGCGGGTGAAATCCCGTGTGACTTCTCGCCCGACGGCAAGAAGGTACTGTTCGCCAGCAACCGCGACCCGTCGCTCTGGCGCTGGGATCTCTACGAGATGCCGGTCAAGGGTGGCCCGGCCCGGCGCATCACGCGTGACGGCGGCCGTGACGGCAGCTACTCCGCGGACGGCAAGACCGTCGTGTACGCGCGCGGCTTCAACACCATCTACCAGGACAACTACAAGGGCTCGGCCAACTACGACATCCACATGATCCCGGTCGCGGGTGGCATGCCGAAGCGCCTCTCGAAGACCGACGGCAACGAGCGCTACCCCTTCTTCTCGAAGGACGGCAAGGAGATCTGGTACATCGCCGAGGAGAAGGGCGTCGCCAACTTCTACGCCATGCCGATCGCCGGCCTCATGGGCAAGGGAGCCAAGCGCCGGCAGGTGACGAAGTTCACCGGCCTCGACGTCCAGCGTCCCGAGCTCACGTACGACGGCAAGACCGCGATCTACGAGCGCTGGGGTCAGCTCTTCACGAGCGACCTGACCGCCAAGAGCCCCAAGGCGAAGCTCATTCCGTTGGTCGTCAAGGGCGACCGTCGCCACAGCGGGGTCTCTCGCCGCACCGTCAACAGCGGCGCGGAGCAGGTGAGCGTCAGCAAGGACGGCACCAAGATGGCGTTCGCCATGCACGGCGACATCTGGATGACCAGCGGCTCGGGCGGCAACGCCAAGCGCATGACCTCGGTCAAGGCCAAGGACGAGTGGCCCCGCTTCAGCCCCGACGGCTCGACGATCGCGTTCCAGTCCGACCGCAAGGGCAACAGCGACATCTGGCTGCTGGACGTCAAGACGGGCGCCACCCGCCAGCTGACCACCAACAAGGCCGGCGACTTCTTCCACAGCTGGTCGCCGGACGGCCGCAAGCTCTGCTTCTGCTCGGAGCGCAGCGGCAACCGCGACATCTGGACGATCGAGGTCGAGACAGGTGACACCAAGCGCCTGACGAAGCACAAGGCTGCGGACGACGATCCCTGTTGGTCGCCGGACGGCCGCTTCATCGCGTTCGACAGTGGGCGCGACGCCAACCAGGCCATCTTCATCATGGACGCCGACGGCAAGAACGTCCGCCGCGTCACGAACGGCAGCGGCTTCCTGCAGGTGCCGAACTGGTCGCCCGACGGGACGATGCTGGTGTACGAGGAGTACAACCCGGCCAACGGTCGCTCCGGCGGCCTGTTCGTCATCCGCGAGAGCGGTGGCGCGTCGATGCGCATCTCGCGCGACGGCTCGACCGCCTGCTGGAGCCCGGCCGGCGACTACATCTTCTTCTCGGTGGGCGATCGCGGCCGCCAGGAGATCTACCGTGTCCCCGCGCCCAAGACGGTCGAGAACCGCGAGAAGGTCTCGTTCACCGGCACGGTCGAGGTCGATGAGCGTGAGGCGCTCGCCAACCTCTTCGACGAGGCCTGGACGGCCCTCGGCAGCGGCTTCTACGACGCCAAGATGCACGGCGTCGACTGGAAGAAGATGCGGACGAAGTACCGCGACATGGCGATCGACGCGGAGAACAAGGACGAGTTCAACAACGTCGTGCGCCAGATGCTCGCCGAGCTGAACGCCAGCCACCTCGGCATCTTCGGCGGTGCACGCACCTCGAACACCGTCCAGGCCAAGCGCGTCGAGTCTGGCTATCTCGGCCTGGACTTTGCCGATGAGCCGACCAAGACCGGCGCGCGCAAGGTCACGGGCGTCTTCCCGAAGGGCCCGGCCGATGAGGCGGGGTTGCGCGTCGGCGACGAGGTCGTCCAGCTGAACGGCAAGACGCTCAAGTCCGGCACCGACATCGACAAGCTGCTGGCCGGCACGGTCGGCAAGGAGATCCGCCTCCGCTTCCGTCCCATCACGGAAGAGGGGCACGGCGACATCCGCAGCGCCGCCGTCAAGCCGATCCGCTGGCGCGACCTGCGCATGATGCGCAACGTCAAGCGCGTGGTGGATAGCTCGAAGGCCGTCATCAAGGCCACCAAGGGCCGCATCGGCTACATCCACCTCGACGGCATGAACCCGCAGAACCTCGCCAAGTTCCAGCGCGCCGTGGCGACGTGGAACCGGCGCTCGCGCATCAAGGGCATGATCATCGACGTGCGTGAGAACGGTGGCGGCAACATCCACCAGCAGCTCATGCAGATCCTCATGTCCCGTCCGTTCGCACACGTGCGCATGCGCGGCTCACCGGTGAAGATCCCGCAGCCCCAGCTCTACTGGGACAAGCCTGTCGTCGTGCTGATCAACGAGCGCTCATTCTCCGACGCCGAGGTGTTCCCGTTCATCTTCCAGCAGATGAAGGTCGGCAAGGTGATCGGCGTCCCGACGCCCGGCGGCGTCATCGGCACGAACGACATCACCCTGTCGGACGGCACGACCTTCCGCATCCCGCGCACCGGCTACTACAGCGTGGATGGGAAGGTCAACCTCGAGGGCTACGGCGTGAAGCCGGACATCCTCGTGGAGCACACTGCCGAGGACCGCCTCAAGGGCAACGATCGCCAGCTCGAGAAGGCGATCGAGGTCGTGATGGCGGAGGTCGCGGCGAAGAGCAAGGCGGCCGTCAAGAAGCCGACGAAGGCGACGCCGGCCAAGCCCTCCCCGACCAAACCCACCCCGGCCAAGCCCACGCCTGCGAAGCCCGCCCCCGACAAGCCCACTCCGGATGAGCCGCGTCCGCCCAAGGAGGGGCCGGCCAAGCGCTCGGCGAGCGCCATGGATCCGCTGGCGGACGCCAAGGTCGGTGAGTGGGTGCGCTACACCGCGCAGCTGCCTGGCGGCACCGAGAAGACCGTCATGCGGGTGCTGTGCACTGCGGCGAAGGACGGGGTCTTCCAGTTCGAGCGTGAGGTCGAGAGTGGCCCGCCGCTGCCGCTGCCGCTGCCTACCCAGGCCGGGCAGGAGCCGCTGCTCGAGTTGCTGGCCGGGATGGGCCGCGTCGTCAGTCACGAGACGCGCACGGCGGACGTGAAGGGCAAGAACGTCGAGGTGGCGGTCATCGTCCTCGAGGCGTTCGGCGGGAAGCTGCTGATGCACTTCTCCAACCACGTGCCGTGCCTGGGCCTGCTGAAGGTGCAGCTTGGCAAGACGGTGCTGATGGAAGCCACGGACTGGGGCACGGAGGAGACCACGGCCGAGCCGGAGAAGCCCGCCGCGCCGAAGCCTGCGGCAGCAAAGCCCGCGGTCGTTAAGCCCGCGGCCGTGAAGCCCGCGGCCGTGAAGCCCGCGGCCGTGAAGCCCGCGGCCGTGAAGCCGGCCGCCAAGAGCGTTCCCGTCCCTGGCCCTGCGACCTCCGCGGAGGCCGCCACGGCCCACGTGCCGGCCAACCCGC
>JAHEIK010000335.1 GCA_024639415.1 Planctomycetota bacterium | reverse complement strand
GCTCGCTGTCCTTCACCGAGTTCGAGGTGCCCGAGCGCGAGGTCATCTCGACGTGCACCTTCTGCGGCTGCGGCTGCGGGATCCACCTGGGCGTCACGGGCGACCGGCTCGTCTCCGCCCGTGGCGTTCGCGAGAATCCGTCCAACGAGGGCCGTCTCTGCGTGAAGGGCCGGTTCGGCTTCGAGTTCGTGAATGCGCCGGACCGGCTGAAGACGCCCCTGATCCGGCGCAACGGAGTGCTGGAGGAAGCCACCTGGGACGAGGCGCTGGACCTCGTAGCCGAGAAGTTCTCCGCGCATCGCGGCGCCTCCTTCGCGGCCATCGCCTCGGCGAAGCTCACGAACGAGGAGAACTACGTCATCCAGAAGCTCACCCGGGCCGTCCTGGGGACGAACACCGTGGACCACTGCGCGCGGCTGTGCCACTCGCCGTCCGTGGCGGGTCTCGTGCAGAGCTTCGGCAGTGGTGCGATGACGAGCTCGTCGAAGGACATCGGCGACGCCCAGTGCGTGTTCGCGATCGGCACCAACACGCTCGCCGCGCATCCCATCATCGGGCTGCAGGTCATGCGGTCGATCCGCCAGGGCGGCAAGCTGATCGTGGCCAATCCGCGGCGCATCGATCTCGCCGAGCACGCCGACCTGTTCCTCCAGCTGCGGGCCGGGGGCGACGTCGCGCTGCTCATGGGCATGATGCGGGTGATCCTGGACGAGGGCCTGCACGACCCCGACTTCATCGAGTCACGCTGCGAGAACTTCGATGCCTTCCAAGCCTCGCTCGCGGAGTACGACGAGGCGACTGTCGAGGAGAAGACCGGTGTCCCCTTCGCGCTGGTCGCGCAAGCCGCGCGCATGTATGCCGAGAACTCGCCGGCGAGCATCCTCTACGCCATGGGGATCACCCAGCACACGCACGGGACGGACAACGTGCTCGCCATCAGCAACCTCTCGCTCCTCACCGGGAACGTGGGCCTGCCGTCGGGCGGCGTGAACCCCCTGCGTGGGCAGAGCAACGTGCAGGGCGCGTGCGACATGGGCGCCTTGCCCAACGTCTATCCGGGCTACCAGAAGGTGGATCGGCCCGAGGTGCGGGCGAAGTTCGAGCAGGCCTGGGGCGTCGAGCTCGACGACGCGCCGGGGCTGACCCACTTGGAGATCCTCGGCGGGGTCACGGGCGGCCGCATCAAGGCCATCTACCTCGTGGGGGAGAACCCCGCCCTCAGCGAGGCCGACGCGACGCATGCCCAAGAGGCGATGGAGCAGGTCGACTTCCTGGTGGTGCAGGACATCTTCCTGACCGAGTCGGCGCAGTATGCGGACGTGGTCCTGCCGGCAGCCAGCTTCGCCGAGAAGGACGGGACGTTCACGAACACCGAGCGCCGCGTGCAGCGGGTGCGGAAGGCGATCGAGCCTGTCGGTGACTCCCGCAGCGACCTGTGGATCACCTGCGAGATCGCGCGGCGCATGGGGGCCTCCGGCTTCGAGTTCGAGACGGCCGCCGAGGTCATGGAAGAGATCGCCACACTCACGCCGAGCTACGGCGGCATCACGTTCGAGCGGATCGAGCAGGTCGGCCTGCAGTGGCCGTGTCCCGATACGGACCATCCGGGGACACGCTTCCTCCACGGCGAGCGCTTCCCCACGCCCAGCGGGCGCGGGCGCTTCGTGCCGCTGACCTACCGTCCCCCCGACGAGGAGCCTGACGCGGAGTACCCGCTGGTCCTGACGACGGAGCGTAGCCTGTACCACTACCACACGGCGACGATGACCCGTCGCGTGCCTGGTCTCGAGGAGCTGCGCAGCGAAGAACTCGTAGAGATCCATCCGCGCGATGCGGCGGCGCTCCGCATCGCCAGCGGCGACGAGGTCCGCGTGACCTCGCGGCGGGGCGAGGTGGTGGCGCGCGCGCTGGTCACGGAGGTGTCGCCGCCCGGGACCGTCAGCATGACGTTCCACTTCCACGAGGCGCCGACGAACGTGCTCACGAACGCGGCGTGGGATCCTGTGGCCAAGATCCCCGAGACGAAGGTGTGTGCGGTGCGAGTCGCGCCGCTTCTGCCCTGACTCAGTCCCGCTGCTCTTCCTCGCGCTGCATGCGCTGGACGGCCGGACAGTCCGCAGGCCGCATCGGTGTCCCCGCTCGCACCGATGCGACGAGGTCGTCGCAGTGCGTTGCGTCGGCTGCCGTGGCAGGACGGCACATGACCCCCTGGGCGCCGTGGACCAGGGCCTCGTAGCACGCATCGCAACCGGCTTCGGAACGGGGAGCGAAGAACACGACGTTGTGCTTGCCCGGCGGCAGTCGATCCGTGAACACGAAATCCAGGCCGCCCGCCTCGAAGTCGGCCACGATCACGTCGGGGTCGGCCTCGAAGATGCGGAAGGCGTCCTTGTTCGGGTCCGTCGACACGCCGCAGACCTGGACGCGCGGATCTTCGCGCAGCTTCTTCGCGATGGCGTGCCCGAGGTCCTTCTCGGGGACCAACACGAAGGTGCGGACAGGGCTTTCGGGTTCCGTCGACATGCCAGGTCTCCAGGCGCGTGTGCGTCGCGCGCACGGCCTTCACTCGCGATGCAGGGATTGTACCGCGCTCGGGGTCGGCGTCTTGGACGCAGCGCGCCTCGGACGCGGTTTCCGGGTGAGTGCTGTCTTGGCGGCGACCGCAGCGTGCAGCATCTCGCCCAGTTCGCGGCAGCCGAACGGCTTCTTGAGCAGACCCCGTATACCTAGCTCGTGCATCGCCTCGTTGAGGAGCGCTTCGGAGAAGCCGGTCGTGAGAAGCACGGGAAGCTCGGGGCGCAGGGCGAGCACTTCGCGCGCGAGCTCGCAGCCGGTCATGCCGGGCATCGTCTGGTCCGTGACGAGAGCGGCGAAAGCGTTCGGCGACGCGAGGAAGCGCTCCAGGGCGAGGGCCGGGTGACTCACCTCGACCACGCGGTAGCCGAGAGAGCGCAGCATCTCTCCCCCGAGCGCGGCGATGGACGGCTCGTCGTCTACGAAGAGGACCGTGCCGCGCCCGCGCGGCGCGGCGGCGGGTTCCGCAGTGCTTGCAGCAGTCGCTGTGTGCGCGCGAGCGAGTCGCACCGTGACGCAGCAGCCTTCGCCGGGGGCACTGTCGACCTCGATCTCACCGCCGTGTCCCTTCACGATTCCGTGTACGACCGCCATGCCCAGTCCGCTGCCCCCGCGCTCTGCCTTGGTCGTGTAGAACGGCTCGAACATGCGCTCGCGAGTCGGGCGGTCCATACCGCAGCCGTCGTCGCGGACCGCGAGTCGGACCCACTGCTGGCCGCGCCCCGAGGCGCCCTGCACATCGACGCTCAGCTCGAGCGTGCCACCGCGGTCGCGCATCGCGTGCGCGGCGTTGGTACATAGGTTGAGCACCACCTGACGCAGCTGCGTCGGGTCGCCGAGGACCAGCGCCTCCTCTTTCGCGAAGGTCGTTCGGATCTCGACCGTCGCGGGGATGGAGGCACGCAGCAGCTCCAGGGTCTCCGTGACGAGCGCCTCGAGGCCTACGGGCTGCCGCTCCTGCTCCACTTCGCGGCTGAAGGTCAGGATGCGCTGCACGAGCTCGCCGGCTCGCCCCGCGGCGAGCTGGGCATGCCTGAGGTGGCGCATCGTCGGCCCGCGCGGGCTCAAGCGCCGCGCGGCCAGATCCAGGTGTCCGACGATGGGGGTGAGGATGTTGTTGAAATCGTGCGCGATGCCACCGGCCAACGTGCCGATGCTCTCCAGCCGCTGTGCGCGGCGCAGCTGGCTCTCGAGTGTCCGCTTCTCCTCTTCGGCCCGGCTCCGCTCGGTGACGTCCAGGACGATGGCGACGAAGACGCGGCGCCGCAGGTGATCCATGAGCTGCAGGTGCACCTCCACCGGATACTCAGTGCCGTCCTTGCGGCCGTGGACGGTACGGAATACGAGTCGCTCCTGCGATCCGTCCCGCAGCGGTCGGATCAGCGACTCGAATGCTGCGCGATTGATTCTCGGCTTGATGTCCCACGGCGCCATGTCCATCAACTCGTCCAGCGTGTAGCCGAGGTTGCGCCGGGCGCCCTCGTTGACCTGCTCGAAGCGGAACGTCTCGGCGTCGAAGAGGAAGATCTCGTTCAGCGAGCGGTCCAGGATGCGGCCTACGCGTGTGACGTGCGCGTCCGCCTGGAGCTTGGCGGTGATGTCGCGCGAGTTCACGACGGTGACCAGCTGGCCACATACGCCGTGGCGCGTCGTGGCCGTGGACTCCATCGTGCGCCAGTTCCCTGCGGCATCGCACGTGCGATGGATGAGGGCCTGCATCTCTCCGGCGTGGGCGAGAGAGGCGGCAAAGAACTCGACGACCGCGTCCCAGTCCTCGGGATGCAGAAAGTCGTAGAAGCTCTTGCCTACGCGGCTGCGTCGAAAGCCCAGGATGTGGGCGGCAGCTGGGCTCTCGTAGACCAACGTGCCGCGCTGGTCGAGCACGGCGATGATGGCGTCCGCATTCTCGATGAGGTGGCCGAAGTACTCCTCGCGTCGGCGGATCTCCTCGTCTGCGTCGTCAACCGAGCGCAGCAGGGGCCGCAGGGCGTGCAGTCCCGCGAGCAGCAACCCCGAGACGACCAGCGTTGCGAACTCCGAGCCGGAGTGCACGACGGCATGGTGGTTCGAAACCGCCTGGAGCAAGGTGACCGAGCGCTGCACCGCCATCACCACCGCGGCCAGCGAGACAAGAAACCAAGCGCGCTGACCGGTGTCGCGCGACAGCCGGTACGCCGACCATGCGGCGCAGAGCAGGAGCGCGGCCGAGAGAACCACGACGATGGTGGCTACCATGCACTGGACCCCCTACCCCCGGCCC
>JAHEIK010000334.1 GCA_024639415.1 Planctomycetota bacterium | reverse complement strand
ATTACATACCCGCCCTCCTGCACGCGATCTGTAGGGGCGGGTTACATACCCGCCCTCCCGATCACCGCTTCTTGACGAGCTTCACCTCGAGCTCCGCCGGTTCGTCGGGGCTGCCCGCGCGGACGTTCTTGACCTCGCCCATCTCGTAGCCCTCGCCGCCGTACCGCACCGTCAGCGGCGTGCCGCGCGGCAGCGCCAGCAGGCGCGCCGTGCCATCCGTCTTCGTGCGCTCGGCCCAGCCGAGCCTCAGGGCGAAGCCTTCGACGCGGGCCGCGCCGTGGAACTCGTCCGACGGGTTCGCGAGCGCCACGGCACTCGCCACAGGCTTGCCCGTTTGCGCATCCACTGCGGTCACCTCGATGACGCCGTCGGGGAGATCGAAGACGAGTTCCAGGGTCTCGCCCGCCACGACCGTGATCGGCGCCACGGACCGGCCACCGTAGTCGTCACTGACGCGCACGTCGCCGAGCGCCAGACGAACCTGGTACACACCGGCCTTGAGGCCCTCGAAGCGGGCATGCCCGTCGGCAGCGGTCTTGCCGAACTGCCCCTTGCCGCGGCTGTTCTCGGCGCGCGCCGCGAAGAGGATGCCGGGCAGCGGCTTGCCCCCGTGCGTGCAGGTCACGTCGATCCGGCCCACGGCGGCTGCATCGCGCGCCTGCCCGAAGTCGAACGTCGCGGTCTTGCCGGGCTCGACCGGCACGCGCTCCATCTGCACACCCGCCATTTCGAGCTTCTCGAGCAGCGCGACGCGGGCCGTCTCGCCGCGGTAGGGAATCCCCGTCAGGCGGTACGTGCCCTCGGACGTCACCGTCGTCGAGCGCACGTAGCCCTTCTCCGCGAAGAGCACGCGGCAACCGACGGCGGGTTCACCGCTGCGCTTCCACGCGCGGCCTGCGACGCTGACGCTGCGGTAGGCCTTGCGCTCGAACACCTCGCCGGGCTTGGTCTGGATCAGGGAGTAGCCGTTGAGGCGGCACGCGTGCGTCGCGGTGCTGAGCCACCACGTGGGCGGGCGCTGGAAGCGTCGTGCGCCTTTGTCGAACTTCGGCAGGCGGACCTCGCCGTTCGCATCCGTGCGCCGGGCGCTGCCGGCGAAGAAGGCTGCGTCGTCACCAACCTCGAAGTAGGGCACCACCGAGGCTCCTGCGATCGGGAGTCCATCCTCTTCGGTGACGAAGCGCACGGGCACGCCGATCGCGTCGGCGGACGGCAGCGGGATCGTGATGACCAGCGACTCGGCCGAGGCGTCGAGCGCGCTGGACATGTCGGGCCCGGCACCGGGCCGATCCACCAACAGCTGCCACCGGCCCTCGCTCGGGACCGTGCCCAGGAGCACGCGGTCTTCCTCGAAGCGCAGCGGGCTCTGCATCACGAGGCCGGCCTGCTCGCCGAACATGTTGACCAACATGCGATCCGCGTCATGCAGCGCAGTGTTGCTGACCCACGTGACGACGGGCTGCAGACCGGCCGTCTCGTAGCGGCGCTTGACCTCCTCCGGGGGGAGCGGATTCCCGGTCTCGTCCACCATCCGTAGCTCGGCCGTATGCGCCGCGGCGAGGCGGATCAGCGTCTCGCCCGCCGCGACGGTCAGCTCACGCCGCGCGAGCACGCCCGTGGGGGCGGTCACCCAGATGGTCTGTCGTGTGCCGAGCAGCTCCACGGGCAGCGTGGCGCGGCCATGGCCATCGGTCGCGAGCTCCGCGTGAACCTGCGTGGTGCCGACGATGCGCAGCGTGGCGCCGCGAACGGAGATATCGCGGCCGTCCTGCGCACGCACGACGCGGAGCGCGGCGACGCCGGGGGCCAGTGAGGGCGGCATGCTGTCGGGCACGGCCGCGGGCGGCGGTGCGTCGTTCTCGAGGGCCTTCTCGGCTGTGCCCTTCGTGTTGAGCGTGGCGGGCCCGTCATCGCTCTCTCCCACGACAACAGGAGGAGTCTCCGGTTCGGGCTCCGAGTCGGGCAAGGCCAGCCACGCGCCTGTGGCCAGGAGCAGGAGCGCGAGCGCGGCTAGGGTGAGCTTGGTCTTGACTGCCATGAGGAGAGCTCCGGTTCCGAGGGCGCCGCCCGTGGTCTTGGCGGCGGCCTCTGTCGTGGCCTGCGCGGCCGGCGACGCGTGGATGGCGCCTGCGCCCCCGGCGAGCGGAAGCAGTGCGAAGCGCCACGTGTGGCCGTCGCCGCCGTGCTCGTGATCGAAGCGGGCACGGATCTGCTGCATGCCGCGCCGGACACGCGAGCGGACGGTCTCGACGGAGACACCCATCTGCTCCGCGATCTCACGCGGCGGCAGGCCCTCGTAGTGCCGGTGCAGGACCGACTCCCGGTAGGGGGGCTCGAGATCGAGC
Source organism: Planctomycetota bacterium (assembly GCA_024639415.1). Classification (GTDB taxonomy): domain Bacteria; phylum Planctomycetota; class PLA2; order PLA2; family JAEUHO01; genus JAHEIK01. The sequence continues at coordinate 2,490 of JAHEIK010000334.1, read as the reverse complement.
ACGGCCTGGACGACGCGCTTGTGCAGCTCGGCCTCGGCGACGACGTCGCCTGTGGGCGGCAGCCGCTCGGGCCGGGCGGCGGCGCGCTCGCGCCGGTCCACGCGGACCTCGCTGCGGCGCATGCGGCCCGCGAGGTTGCGCATCACGGTGCCCAGCCAGGCCTTGGGCGTGTCGCCGGTGGGGGGCTTCTGCAGCGCGGCCAGCCAGGTCTGCTGCTCGAGATCGTCCGCGCGGGCCTCGTCGACCACCAGGTGGCGCGCCAGACGGCGCACCCAGGCTCGGTGTTGGAGCAGGTGCTGCATCGGGATCTCGTGGGGGGCGCTCATCGGGTGTCTCTACCCAATGGATTCCCGTGCCCCCAGGAACCGGTGCAACCTACTTGAATTCCGTCCCGTGAACGTGAACGTCTGCGTGCCCGTCACCGACGTGCCCGCGGAGAGGATTGGAAGGGGAGGCGCGTAGCTTCCCCTTGCCGCGCTGTAGGCGCGAACAGTCCGCGCGGGAGCGCGGAACGCTTGTGAGCCCCCTCTTCTGCCGTGCCGTGCCCGTGCCTCTGCCTTCGCCCGTGCGCGGGTCCAGACGTACCCCGTAGGGGCGGGCTTGATGCCCGCCCTAGGGCACACCGTCCTTGATCCGGACCTACCCGGTAGGGGCGGCCCTGTGGCCGCCCTCCGGCGAACGCGACACGGCGCCGCCATTCCACACGGCATGCCTCCGCCGGTCGCAACGGCGGCCCACGGTTCGCCGCGCTGCGAGGCGCACACTTCGGTGCGCCCCTACGTGGGAAGTCCCGATGCGGTGGGGGGTGCTCGGGCGGGCATGCAGCCCGCCCCTACCCGCAACCGGGCGTGCGGGCGAGCCCGTCGATTCGGTGGCCGGCGGCACACAGGAGACCGAATCCGAGAACGAGGATCGCGCTGCGCTGCATCAGGCCAAGTCCACGAGGTCCAGCGGATCGCGCCCGAGCGCCTCGGTGATCAAGTCCCGGATCTCCGCGACCTTCTGCTCTTGGAGGTTGATGAGGGCCAGCGCGTCGTAGCGCACGCGCAGGTCGGCGAAGCGCTCCTGCGGCGTCACGGGCGTTGCGCCCTGCATGCAGGCGTCGGCCAGGGCGCAGCAGCGCTCCTCCCAGGTCAGCGTCCGCAGATCGACGAGCTTGCGGAACGCCGCCACCTCGTCCTCGTCCACGCCCGCAGCGATCAACTCGTCGGGACTCGCCCCCTTCGTGAAGTGGGAGATGCAGGCGAAGGCGTACGCTGCCCAGAGCGTCGTCCGCAGGTGGGTTGCCCCCGCGAGCGGGTGGTCCGCGTGCCTGCCAAGCGCACGGCCGACGTCGTGGAGCAGCGTGGCGGTGGCCGTCGCTTCGACGTCGACGCGGACACCCTCCTTGGCGAGGGCCGCGGCGAAGATGCGCGCCAGCCTCGCCCCGCCGCGCAGATGCGCCACGAGCGCGTCGGACGCTTCGGGCAGCGAGCAGAGGTACTCGTCCGCAGCGGCCTCACTGCGGGGCGCCAGATCGCACGCGGCCGGGTCCTTGAGGAAGAGCGCGGCGCGCCGCACGGTCTCCTTCAGGTTCTCGTGCGGCAGCGTCTCGATCATCTCGTGCAGGGGCAGCCAGGCGAAGCTCGCGTGCTCCTTCGACAGGATCACCGTCTGCTCGGGAGCGTAGGCCGCGAAGTAGATCACGTGCTTGCGGTAGCGCTTGCCCTTGCGGGTGACCGTGTACTCGAGGAGGACCCGGAAGTCCCCACGAACGTCCTCGATGACGAGGCCCGTCTCTTCCTCCGTCTCGCGGAGCGCGGTCTCCATCTCGGACTCGCCCGGCTCGCTGTGCCCCTTGGGCAGGCCGGGCTCACTCCGCTTGCGGTTGACGAGCGTGAGGTACTGGAGGCCCTGGCTGCCGGCGCGCACCAGCACGAAGCCACAGGCCGTGCGCAGGGGGAGATCCTCGTCCGCCATGCGGCCATTGAAACCGGGGGGGCGCAGAGGCGATGGGGCGATTTCCCCCCTGCCCTCACCAGATGCCCGTAGGGGCGACCCAAGTCCGGCCGCTGTGCGGACGGACGCGTGCGCGCCCGGCGGTCGAGGTGGAAGCGGGGTGGAAGTGGAGGTGGAAGTGCGGGGAATCGGCTACCCTCTGCCCCGATGCCCACGACCATCCAACCGATCGAGCCCCCCGTCTGCATGGACGGTGAGATCCTCGAGAACCGCCAGATCACCCCGGTCACGTGGGTCATGAAGATCCATAGCCCGGAGGCCGCACCGCGCATGCGCGCCGGCCAGTTCGTGAACCTGCACACGAGCCGAGGCATAACGCCCCTGCTGCGCAGGCCCATGTCGATCCACCGCGTCGTGGAGCACATGGGACAGGCCACGGGCTTCTGCGTCCTGTACGACGTGATCGGCGTAGGCACCCGCAACCTCAGCGAGATGCGCAAGGGCGACCGCATCAGCTTCATCGGCCCGCTCGGCAACGCCATCAGCGTGCCC
>JAHEIK010000333.1 GCA_024639415.1 Planctomycetota bacterium | reverse complement strand
TTCGAGGCGGACACTTCGGTCCGCCCCTACTTGGTAAGTCAGGACGTGGGAGTGCGCCCTCGGGCGGGCATGCAGCCGCGTTCGCCACAAGGCGCCCCTAGTCCAAGCAGCCCGGAGTCGAACGGTGCGGGGCGGGGTGTGAGGATCACAGCGGTTCGAGGCGGACACTTCGGTCCGCCCCTACTTGGTAAGTCAGGACGTGGGAGTGCGCCCTCGGGCGGGCATGCAGCCCGCCCCTACAAGTGCCGGAGCGTCTATTTGGTTACGTGGATGAGGGAGCCGGTGAAGCCCGGGTTCTTCAAGGCGTCGGCATCGCCCATGCCGGTGACGCCGGGCTTGATGAGTACGGCCTCGTTGATGAACAGCAGCGGCACGATGACGAACTCGTCCAGCAAGCGCCGCTCGGCAGCAGCCAGCGCCTCGGTGCGCAGCTTCGCACGACCGGCCTGCCCCGCCTTGGCACCCTCCAGATGGCCCTTCATCCCCGGGCCGACCTTCTCCAGCCACTCCTCGGCGTTGCCGAGTGCCGTGTCGGGATCCCGCGCGGCGTCCAGCAGGGCGTCGAAGGCATCGTCGGCCCAGCCGAGGCCGCTGTCGGCGTCGGCGGAGTGCAGCGGTGCGAGGAAGCCGTAGGGATCGTTCACGAAGCCGCGGAAGTCCGTGACCATCACCTGGTAGCCGCCGGCACGCAGCACGTTGCGCACGTCGCTGTCGGACTCGATCCGGTTGCCAGGCTCGATGCCCAGGCTCTTCTTCCAGCCGGAAATGAGTGCCAGGGCCACGTCGCCCTGTCCGGGCGACTCGCCGAAGCTGAGCTCGACCCAGGTGTCGCCCTTCAAGCCCGCCGCGGAGAAGGCCGCCTTGGACGCGTTGCCATCCGGACGCGCGCAGGCGATGCCCTCGACGCGCCCATCGATGCCGGGGGGCACGACGCGGAAGGCCGGCTGCGCCGCAGGCCAGTACATCTTGGCGAGGCGGTCGCGGTTCATCGACAGCGCGAACGCCTTGCGTGCGTCCTTGCTGTTGAAGGGCGCCTTGTCGCAGCGGAAGCGCAGGTAGATCACGCGCGGCGCCTTGCGCACCGCCCAACCCTTGAGGGCTTCGATGTCCGCGCGCAGGTCGATCGGCTTCTTCTTCGACTTCTTCTTCTTCTTGCGCGGGCGATCCTTGCGCGGGTACTCGTCCGGCCACGTGCAGTAGACCCAGTCGAGCTGCCCGTCCATGTACTGCCGCATGTCCTCCATCTTGCTGAGGTCGTCGGCGGCCGCGACCTGCAGCGTGAGGTCGGTGAAGCACAGGATCTGATCGAGGGGCGCCTTGTTCGGGCCGCTGTAGTGCGGGTTGCGCGCCAGCTCGACGACGGACGTGATGCGCTTGTCGGGCTGGTTCTCCGGCGGCTTCGCACCGCGCCCCTTCAGCATGTAGGGGCCGTTGTTCACGAAGTCACCCGCCTGGAAGGCCTGCTCGCGCTTGGACTCGTAGCTCTTGTGCAGCGGCGCAAACGCAGAGCGCGCGAGCAGCTCCGGGAAGAAGGGCACGTCGCCCTCGGTCTTGATGACGAGCGTGTGCTTGTCGGGTGCATGCACGCCGGACGCCGCGGTACCGAAGGCGTCGTACTCGTCCACCCACATGTTCTTGTGCTTCTTACGCGCTTTCTTGAGTTCCTCGATGACCTTGTCCGTCATCTCCGGCGGGAACTGCTTGTCGCTCGACCACTTCAGCATGCGCTTCACGGAGCGCTTCTTGATGCTGGCGAGGAAGGGACGCACACCCGTCTCGTCGAGTGCTCCGTTGAGGTCCTCGCCGGGGATGCCGTTGGGGTTGGACCGCTTGAGCTGACGCAGGTAGTTGCGCAGCAGGGAGAACCCCTCGGCGCGCGCGCTGTTGTCAGTGATCGTGGCGCAGCCCTGGATCGAGCGGAACAGCCAGCTCCACTCCGACGCGGTGAACGGGTCGAGGATGCGACGCCACGACCGCAGGAAATCCTGCGCCGTCACGGGGCTACCATCCGACCACTTCGCGTCCTTGCGCAGCTTGAACGTCCAGGTCTTGCGGTCAGCGCTGGCCGACCAGCTCTCGGCCGCCCCGGCCTTGGCCTTGCCTGTCTTGGGATCGAGCACCGTGAGGCACTCCTGCATGGCGACGATCAGGCGCTCGTCGTTGAGCCGGTAGAGGCTCGCGTGCGCGGGATCGAGGTTCGCGTAGCCGTTGTCGGCATAGCGGAAGACCTTCTTGTCATCCGCCTCGCCGCCGCTGGCTCCGAACGACAGCAGACCCAGGACGGTGAGGACGACGAGGCAGGAACGCAGCGTACGAGACATGAGCGAACTCCGGTCGAGGACGGGCGCGGATCGGCCCCAGGGTACCCGCCGGGCGACCGGCCGTCCGCCCCGGACGCAGCCTTCGCGACTCGATCCGCCCCCCTATGGAGACAGAGGCTACGGCTCGGCGTGCTTGGCTGCGATGGCGTCGGCCACGCCGGGGGGCACCCAGCCGCCCACATCGCCGCCGAGCGCGGCGACCTCTCGCACCAGCGAGGAGGACACACTGGTCATGCCGGGCGACGGAGGCAGGAAGACCGTGTCCAGATCGGGATGCAGGCCGCGGTTGGCGAAGGCCATCTGCATCTCGTAGTCCCAGTCCTGGAAGCTCCGGATGCCCCGCACCATGACGGTAGCGCCATGCAGCCGCGCTTGCTCGACCACCAGCCCCTCGAAGGGCTCGACCGTGACCCGCTCGATGCCGGCCGCCGCCGCCTCGAAGAGGGCCACGCGCTCGGCGGCCGAGAAGAGGGTCGCTCGTCCCCGGCGCGAGACCGACACGATCACCTCGTCGAACAGCAGTGCCGAACGGCGCACGATGTCCAAGTGCCCGAGGGTCACGGGATCGAAGGTTCCGGCGAACAGCGCGATGGTCTTGCTCACCTAGGGAAGGTACCCCAAGGATTGGGATCGGGCTCGTCCTTGAAGGCCTGGGGACCCTCGGTGCTCACGCCGCCGATGGCCGGCTCCACGGAGAACTCGAGGCTCAGGTCCTCGCCGTTGCGGACGCTCACGCCGAAGACGACGATGTGATCGTCGCTGTAGCGGCGAAACAGCAGGCGCGAGAGGTCCTCGCCCTCCTGGAAGTCGATGATCTCGAGGAAGCGCAGCCCGTACTTCTCGCTGAAGCGCCACGAGGTGTCGAGCGTCAGCGACGTGCTGCGGTCCTGCACGTAGCGGAACCCGCCGAACAGCCGCAGCGGCTTGCCGCGCAGCGTCGTCCGCACGCCCGCCCCCACCGATCCGGTCTGGATGCCGTCGTCGAAGTCCACGGTCAGCTCGGCGCTGGCGTCGAGCCCCTCGCGGGGTTGGCCGATGAACGTGAACTCGACGGCGCCGGCCGAGTCGTGCCCGTACGGCCCCTTCTGGTCGACGTAGCTCTTCACCGCTACTTCGAGGTCGGCCACGGTGCGCTTGCCCGCCAGGACGCCCTGGTTCGAGCGGCGCCGGGTCTCCCAGCGGTTGCGTAGCCGCAGGATCGCAGCGCTGCGCTCGCGCTCCGCATCGAAGGCATCGAAGAACGGCACGTCTTCGGGGTCGTGCGAGTCCCAGAAACGGCCTGCGAACTCGGCATCGATGTCGATGACGTGCCGCAGTCCGTCGAGCTGGAACGGACCGCCCTGCGCCCCGCTCGACTTGTGCAGCTGCAGGTTGGCCCGGGCGCCCGCCAGCAAGGCCGTGCGCGTGAGGTCGTCGAAGCCGTCGGTGCGCTCTTCGTACACTGTGCCGGAGCCTCCGACGTAGCCGGAGAGGCGCACCGGCCCGGCATCGAAGGCCGCATTCAGCCGGGAATCCGAGTGGGCCCGCCACGCCTCGTAGTCGGCGAACACCAGGTCCTCGTCGAAGCGGCGGCCGAGGTAGCCGGCCTTCAGGATCGAGGTCACGTCGACCGTGAGCCCCCCGCGGCGCTGCGGCGTGAGCAAGGGCACAGGCAGCGCCCAGACGCCGACTTGCGGCAACTCGGCCGTCTCCGTGACCCAGGCGCGCTGCTGCCACTTGTAGTCGAGCGTCGCTACGACGTTGCCGGGACGGGTGGGCGCCCAGCGCAGTCGGGCGTAGGACTCGCGGTCCTTGTGGTGCAGATCGTCGCGCTCGAAGAACTCGTTGTTGAAGCCCCGGTCGCTGAACTCGTTGAACTCGACGTCGAAGATCAGGTCGTCGCGCAGCCACGTGCGCGCCTCGGCGGTGATGCGGCCGCGGTAGTCCTTGCCCGCGCTGTAGCCGTCGCTGTCGAAGGACTTGTGATCGCGGACGAGCCACGAGTGGACGCGACCGAAGCCGCGCACGGCATCGTCCGGGGCGCGATGATCCCAGGCGAGGTCCACGCCGCCGGCCAAGCCACGCTTCTGGTAACCGCCGCCCTCCACGAACACGTCGAAGAGCGGATCGGCGCGATCGCCGACCTGGGTGCCGAGGCGCACGAAGCCGAATCGTCCGACCTCAGACTTGCGGCCTGTGCGGACGCGCTTCAGCGGTGAGGTGAGCGCCTCGGTCTCTTGCGAGCGCCCGAAGTCGGCCCGGGGCAGCCAGAACATCGGCACACGCTCGCCGTGTACCGTGATGGTGCGCCCGCTGAACCACTGCGAGGAGTCGGCTTGGTAGCCGAAGGCGTGCGGCTTCTCGACCCCCTGGGCATCCCGCTCCTCGTTGAGTTCCTCCACGGTGAGGGTCTCCACCCGGAGCGCGATGCGGTCGTCGGCCCGGCTGGCGGAGACCTCGGCGTCGTCGAACACGGTCAGCCCCTTGGAGACGAGTCGCGCGCGGCGGGCGCGCACGTGCAGCGGCAGGGGTTCCTCGCTGCTGCCGA
>JAHEIK010000332.1 GCA_024639415.1 Planctomycetota bacterium | reverse complement strand
GGGCCACACGGATCCGCGCACGCTCTGCCAGGTGACGGTGCGTGAGGACGGAGCCTTCGCCATGATGTGGCGTTACGTCGGTCCTCGGAGCGGGGACGACTCCGTCGAGGTCTATGTCTCGCCCTGGCTCCACACGACTGTTGACGTGGACTGGAGCGTCGTGCCCACGGGCGACTCCTCGGAGCGCCTGCGGGAGTACTTCTCCACCACGAATCCCTTCGACCTGGAGGGCTACGGGCTGGCTTTCGAGCCCAACGCAGAGGGTGGCTACGACTCGGCGCTCTTCGCGCTCGATCCCTAGCAGCAGGCGACATTTCGTGGGAGCGCGCCGCCGTCCTCATCTCGCGCTTCCACCCGACGGGCCGGGACACCGTGTCCCGGCCCGTCCTCTGCCTGCAGGAGCGGTAGACTCTGCGCCACGCTCGATCTGGAGGGACTCCCCGTGCGCAGACTCATCCAAGGCACCTCGCTCGCACTCGCAGCCCTGTTGCTCTTCGGCGCGCAGCCGGACGCCGTCGCCGACGACGAGATGCTCATCGCCCACCACGCGGTGGCGGCGACGCTCGAGCCGGAGAAGCACCACGTCGAGGTCGTCGACGAGATCACGCTGCCGGCCTCCTGGGCCGGGCGAACCCTAGCCGACCCGCTGCTGACGTTCCGCCTGCACGCCGGCCTGACGGTGGAGGCGCTGGACGGCTCGGACTTCGACGTCGGACCGCAGCACGCCCAGCCCAAGCCGGGCAAGACGGAAAGTGGCGAGGAGGGGCACGGTCGCAGCCTGCGGCTGAAGACCTGGGTCCTCCATCCGAAGAAGGGCGGGGCGGCGAAGACGCTGCGCGTGCGCCTGCGCGGGACGATCCATCACCCGCTGCAGACCGAGAGCGAGGAGTACGCGCGCAGCTTCTCGCGCACGCCCGGCACGATCAGCGAAGAGGGCGTGTTCCTCGGCGGCTCGTCGTGGTGGCTGCCGCGCTTCGAGGACGAGCTCGTCACGTTCACACTCAACGTCACGCTGCCCGAGGGCTGGGACGCCGTCAGCCAGGGCGCACGCGCCGCAGCACAGATCAAGGACGGCAAGCGCTTCGTCGTGTGGGCCTGCAAGCACCCCATGGACGAGGTGTACCTGATCGCCAGCCGCTTCCACGAGTACAGCCGCTCCGCGGGCGGTGTCCTCGCGCAGGCCTTCCTGCGCTCGCCCGATGAGAACCTCGCCAACAAGTACCTCGAGGTCACGGCGCAGTACATCGAGATGTACCGCAAGCTCATCGGCCCCTACGCCTTCGAGAAGTTCGCGCTGATCGAGAACTTCTGGGAGACGGGCTACGGCATGCCGTCGTTCACCCTGCTCGGTCCGAAGGTGATCCGCTTCCCGTTCATCCTGCACTCGAGCTACCCGCACGAGATCCTGCACAACTGGTGGGGCAACTCGGTCTACGTCGACTGGCAGACCGGCAACTGGTGCGAGGGCCTGACGGCGTACCTCGCCGACCATCTCATTCGCGAGGGCCAGGGCCGTGGCGTCGAGTACCGCCAGGACACGCTCAAGGGCTACCGCAACTACGTGAAGGAGGGGAAGGACTTCCCCCTCACGCAGTTCCGCTCACGGCACTCCTCGGCGACGCAGGCCGTCGGCTACGGCAAGTGCCTGATGCTCTGCCACATGCTGCGTGTGGACCTCGGCGATCGCCTCTTCGCTCGCGGCCTGCAGCGCTTCTACCGGGACAACATGTGGAAGCGGGCCTCGTTCACGGATCTGCGCACGGCTTTCGAGGGCGTCTCCGAGCGCGACCTGAAGCCGTTCTTCGAGCAGTGGGTGGAGCGCACCGGCGCGCCGGAACTCGCGGTGAAGCAGATCCAGGCCGGCAGCAACGGCATCTGGCTCGTGCTCGCCCAGACGCAGGAGGGCCCGGCCTACCGGCTCAAGGTACCCGTGGCCGTCACGTGGAAGGACCAGGCCGAGGCCCAGGTCGTCGTCCTCGAGATGGACAAGAAGGAGCAGTCCTTCGTGCTGGCGGGTACGTCGCCGGCGCTGCGCATCGACGTCGATCCGCAGTTCGACCTGTTCCGGCGCCTGCACCGCGCTGAGATCCCGCCGACGCTGAGCCAGATGTTCGGCGCCGACAACGTGACGCTCATCGTGCCGGACGACACGGACCCGGCGGCCGCCGGCTGGCAGGCGCTGACCAAGGCCTGGAGCCGTGGCGGCAAGGTCGACGTCGTCAAGGCGAGCGAACTGAAGGCGCTGCCGCAGGACCGCGCGGTGTGGGTGCTCGGCGCACGCAACCCGTGGCGCAAGGTGCTCGAACCGGAGCTGGCCAAGCAGGGCGCAGGCCTGAAGGCCGACAAGACGAGCTTCGGCACCGTCACGATCCCGCGTCCGGAGCACAGCTTCGTCTACGTGGTTCGCCACCCCGCCAATGAGGAACTCGCCGTCGGCTGGATCGGCACCCCCGTGCCCGCCGCGATTCCGGGCCTCGCGCGCAAGCTGCCGCACTACGGCAAGTACAGCTACCTGGGCTTCCAGGGCGAGGCGCCCGACAACGTCGCCAAGGGCCGCTGGTCCACGACGGGCTCGCCCCTGACGCGCGTCCTCGACACGTCCGGCCCGGTCGCCCAAGGCAAGCTGCCCGCGCGCAAGCCGCTCGCGCGTCTGGCACCCGTCTTCGACCAGAAGCGCCTCATGGCGCACGTCGAGTGGCTTGCCGCGCCCGAGCGCGAAGGCCGCGGCGCAGGCTCCAAGGGCCTCGACGCGTCCGCCGACTACATCGCGGAAGCCATGCAGGCCGCCGGGCTGAAGCCCGCCGGCGACGACGGCTCGTACTTCCAGACCTTCACCGCGGAGAACGGGCCCGAGGGCAAGGCCGTGCGCTTGCGCAACGTCGTCGGCGTGATTCCCGGGACGAACCCCAAGCTCGCGCCGCAGTCCGTCGTTCTCGGCGCCCACTACGACCACCTCGGTCGTGGGTGGCCCGATCATCGCGCCGAGGACAAGGGCAAGATCTACAACGGTGCGGACGACAACGCGTCGGGTGTCGCCGTCCTCCTGGAACTCGCCGCCATTCTCGGCAAGCAGCACAAGCCGTCGCGCGCGATCGTGTTCGTCGCCTTCACCGGCGAGGAGTGGGGGCTCAAGGGCTCGCAGCACTACGTCAAGGCGATGAAGACGTGGCCCGTGGCGCAGGCGTTCGCCATGGTCAACATGGACACCGTCGGCCGGCTCGAGGGCAAGAAGGTCCAGATGCTCGGCTCAGGCACCGCCACGGAGTGGCGCCACATTGCGATGGGCATCGGGTTCACGACGGGCGTCGAGTCCAACTGCATCGCCGACGATCCCGGCGGCTCCGATCAGCAGAGCTTCGTGCGCGTGGGCGTGCCTGCCGTGCAGATCTTCACGGGTGCGCACGCCGACTACCACCGGCCTACGGACGACGTGGAGAAGGTGGATGCAGCCGGCCTCGTGAAGGTCGCGACCTTCGTACGGGAGGCCATCGTCTATCTCGGTGAGCGGCCGGAGCCCCTGACGTCGACGCTGAAGAAGGGTGCGCCGGCCGTGCGGCCTGCGGCCAAGAAGGGCGGCGGCCGCCGTGTGAGCTTCGGGACGATGCCCGAGTTCGCCTACCGCGGCCCCGGCGTGAAGGTCGCCTCGGTCATCGAGGGCTCGCCCGCGGCCAAGGCCGGCATCCAGAAGGGCGACATCCTGCTCGCCATGGACGGGGCTGAGATGAAGGATCTGCGGTCTTTCTCGCAGCTCCTGCGCGGTCACAAGCCGGGCGACGTGGTCAAGGTGCGCATCCGCCGGGGGGACGAGGAGCAGACCCTGGAGGCGACGCTGGTCGCCCGCTGACCGGGACCCGAATCCCGTACCTCCGCACGTTCGGATTTGCCGTTGCCGCGCACGCGTGCGAAGACAGGGGACCATGGCGCCCACCGACCTATCCAGCCCTCCGACCTATCTCGAGCGCATGGATCGCGACATCGAGCACGTCGTGATCGTGTATCCGTTCACGTACGTGAACCCGTACACCTGCCTCCCGCCCCTGGGTGCGGAGTACCTGCAGGCGGGGGTGCAGGCGGCAGGGTGCAGCAGCGTGCTGCTGGACATGCGCTTCGAGGATGACATCCGTGAGGAGCTCGCCAAGGCCGACCTGGTCTGCCTCTACGGCTTCTTCGAGGACTGCTCGCTCTTCGGCAAGTGGCACATCCACGTCATCGACGAAGTGCTGGAGCAGATCCCGGCCGACATCCCCGTGGTCGCCGGCGGCACGGGCTTCGGCAAGCCGGAGGAGACGTTCGAGACCTACCCGCGCGTGGACGTGCACATGGTCGGGCTGCCGGACACGCCGATCCGGGAGCTGCTCGAGAAGAAGACGCCGTGGGGCGTGAAGTGCCTCACGTACCGCACCGCGAACGGCGGGATGGTGCACAACGAGCGGGTCACGCATCGCCTGTCGGACGACATCTACCCGGATCGCAGCCTGCGCAACCCGAAGTACCGCTACGAGAGCGCCGGCATCGAGATCGACCTGGTGCGCGCAGCCATGGGCTGCAACTACCACTGCCGCTTCTGCTACCAATACGGCAAGGACACCGACGGCAAGTACCTGCGCTGGCAGGGGCGCTCACCGGAGAGCCAGTACAAGGAGCTCTCCGAGATCAAGGCGCCGATCGTCCTCTGGGTCGACGACGACATGACCACGGACATGGAGGCGCTCGACAGGCTCTCCGAGCTCCTCATCGAGAACAAGGTCCGCAAGGTCATGATCGGCACCGGACGTGTCGACCATGTGGCCAAGGGCACCGTCGAGACGCTCAAGAAGATGGAGCGTGCAGGCTTCCTTGCGCTGGCCTTCGGCGTCGA
>JAHEIK010000331.1 GCA_024639415.1 Planctomycetota bacterium | reverse complement strand
CTCGCCCTCCTCCGCGTGGCCGCGCCTGACCCCCGCACCGACCACGCAGGGGCGCGGTTGCGCCGTCTCCTCCGCGTCGGGTTCGGTCAGTCGCGTCAGCCCCGCTACCCGGTCGCCGGCATCCTCCACATCCTGATCTTCGCGGGGTTCCTCGTGCTCTCCCTGCGCTCGCTCACCCTGCTGGGCGAGGGCTTCGTCGCGGGCTTCGCGCTACCCGGGCTCGGCGGGGCGGCCGGGCACGTCTACGCCTCGATCAAGGACTGGACGGCCCTCGTCGTCCTCCTCTGCTGCGTCGTTGCGGCCTGGCGTAGTGCCGTGGTCAAGCCCGCGCGCTACCACGATCGGCATGCGACCGGCGGGCATGGCGCCGAGGCCTACCTCATCCTCGGTCTGATCTCCTTGCTGATGATCGCCGACGCGCTCTACGAGGGCAGCGACCTGGCCGAGCGCGGCGAGACGACCCTCGCCCTCCCGCTGGCCTCCATGGCCTCCCGAGCGCTCGGCGGTCTGTCGACGGCGGCGCTCGACCAGGTCCACCTCTCCGCCTTCTGGATCCACAACGCCGCGCTCCTCTTCTTCCTCTGCTACCTGCCCGTCTCGAAGCACTTCCACGTTCTCAGTGCCTTGCCCAACGTGTACCTCTCGAACATCCGGCCCGCGGGGAAGATCAAGCCGCCGCGCTACGGCGTCGAGGACACCGACGAGCTGGACAGCCTGGGCGTCTCGAAGCTCGAGGACTTCACCTGGAAGCATCTCCTCGACTTCTACTCGTGCACCGACTGCGGCCGCTGCTCTGACAACTGCCCCGCCTATGCCACGGGAACGCCCCTCTCGCCCCGCATGATCAGCATCAAGTGCCGCGACGCGGCCTACGAGACCTATCCGGTCTTCGGAGCGACGCGGCCGGTCGAGGCGCGTCGCTCGCTGCTCGGCGACGTCATCGCCGACGGCGAGGTCTGGGCCTGCACCACGTGCGGTGCCTGTGAGGACGCCTGCCCGGTCTTGATCGAGTACGTCGACAAGATCGTCGACATGCGACGTCATCTCGTGGAGGAAGGGCGCGTCCCCACCACGATCCAGAAGGCCCTGGCCGATGCCGAGAAGAAGGGCAATCCCTACGGCAAGATGCCGCGCAAGCGCGGCGACTGGGTGAAGGACCCCGACGGGGCGACCTGCGGCGTGCGCGTCCTGAAGAAGGGCGAGGAGGCGGAGGACCTCTTCTTCACCGACAGCTGCTCGGCCTACGACCCGCGCATCCAGGAGATCGCACGCGCCTTCGGCCGGCTCCTCGCGACCGGGGGCCGCGAGGCCGGCACGCTCGGCAAGGACGAGGTCGACTCGGGGCACGAGGTGCGCCGCATCGGCGAGGAGGGCCTCTTCGAGGTGCTCCGCGACAAGAATCAGGAAGCGCTGGACGCTCGCGAGTTCGACCGGGTCGTGACCACGGATCCGCACGCGCTGAACGCGCTGAAGAACGACTACGCCGACATGGGGAAGCCCATCGTCCATCACACCGAGGTGCTGGCCGAGATGCTCGCCTCGGGCGCCCTGAAGCCGAGATCGACCGTCGACGACCGCACCTACGTCTTCCACGACCCGTGCTATCTGGGCCGTCAGGGCGGCATCTACGACGCGCCTCGCCAGGTCCTCGACGCCCTGGGCGTGAAGACCCGGGAGATGGAGCGGTCGCGCAACAAGAGCTTCTGCTGCGGCGGTGGATCCCTGTATCTCTTCTACGAAGGCGAGAGCGACTCCCGGATGGGGGAGCAGCGTCTGGAGCAAGCCGCGGATGCGGGCGCGGACGTCGTCGTGACGGCCTGCCCCTTCTGCCTCATCAATCTGGAAGACGCCATCAAGACGACGGGGCGCAGCGAGACGATGGAGGTCATCGACATCGCCGAGCTCGTGGCCCGTCAGGTGGAGACCGAGCCCGGGGCTTGACGCCGCGGGCCGCAAGAAAACGCACACGGAGCGTCCATGGACATCGTCGTCTGCATCAAGCGGGTCCCCGACGTGGCGGAAGCCGACGTCGAGATCGAGAGCAGCGGTCTTCGGATCGACGACAGCGATCTCTCGTGGGGCATGAACGAGTGGGACACCTTCGCCGTGGAGGAGGCCCTGCGGCTCAAGGAGGCGCACGGCGGGTCCGTCACGGCGCTCACCGTCGGCGGCGAGGACGACGAGGAGGTGCTCCGGCGTGCCCTGGCCATGGGAGCCGACCAGGCCCTCCATCTCCAGGACGACGCCTTCGCGGGGGCCGATCCGCTCGGTGTCGCGAAGATCCTCGCTGCCGCGATCGGCAAGCGTCCGTACGACCTGGTCCTCACGGGCGCCGTCTCCGGTGACACCGGAAGCGCGCAGCTGGGCGGCATGCTCGCGGCCCTGCTCGACGTCCCGCAGGTCGCGCTCGCCACGCGCACCGCGTTCGCGGACGGGAAGCTCGAGGTCCAGCACGAGGTGGAAGGTGGGCTCGAGCGGGTGGTCGAGCTGGATCTGCCCGCCGTGGTGACCGTGCAGACCGGCATCAACCAGCCGCGCTACGTCTCGATCCGGGGCATCCGGAAGGTCGCGAGCGTCGAGATCCCCGTGGAGGGCGCGGCCGAGCTGGGCCTGGCGGCAGGCGCCCTCGCGGCCCAGGTGACCCTGAAGGAGCTCTTCCTGCCACCCACCGGCGACGGCGCGGAGATCCTCGAGGGCAACACCGACGAGGTGGTCGAGAAGCTCGTCGAGCGGCTTCGCGAGCGGGGGGGGATCTAGACATGGCGATCAAGGTCCTCTGCATCGTCGAGCGCGCGGGCTCCGCCCTCGACGACACCGCGTGGGAGCTCCTCGGTGCCGCGCGCGCCCTGGCCGGCGACGGGGGGAGCGTCGGTGCTGCGCTGCTCGGCGATGGTGTCGGCGATCTCGCGGCCGACCTCGCTCGTGGCTACGACGACGTCTGGGTGTTCGACGACGCCCGCCTCGCAGCCTGGGACGGTGAGGCCAACGCCCGTGCCGTCGCGCCGCTGGTCGCGCGCGAGAAGCCGGCGCTGATCCTCTCCGCGCACACGAATCTGGGCATCGACTTCGCGCCCGGGCTCTCGGTGCGCGTCGGCGTGCCGCTGCTGCCCGACTGCCTCGCGCTCGAGCACGCCGACGGGGGGTACGTCGCCGTCCGTGCGATCTACGGCGGCAAGGTGCACGCGCGCTTCGCGTGCGCCCCCTCCGAGCACGGCGCCATGGCGACACTCCGTGCCGGCGCCTTCGCCGCTGCGGAGCCCGGCGCGGATGCGTCCGGCGAGATCCACGCCGAGACCCTCGCGGCCGACGTCGGACAGGGACGCCGCCCCGTCCGCACGGTCGAACCCGACGCGGGCGAGGTCGACATCACCCAGGCATCCATCCTCGTCGGCGTCGGGCGTGGCATCGAGGACGAGGAGAACCTGGAGGTCGTGCAGTCGCTTGCCGAGGCGCTCGGCGCCGAGGTCGCGTGCTCCCGCCCCGTCGTCGACAAGGGGTGGCTGCCGAAGAGCCGGCAGGTCGGCACGTCCGGCCTGACCGTCAAGCCGAAGGTCTACATCGCCGTGGGCATCAGCGGCTCGTTCCAGCACATGGGCGGCATCAAGGGTTCGCCCTTTCTCGTAGCGATCAACAAGGATGCGCGTGCGCCGATCTTCGGCGTCGCGGACGTGGGCGTGGTGGACGACCTGTTCGACGTCGTCCCCGCGCTCGAAGAGAAGATCCGGGAAGCCAAGGGGTAGGAGAAGCACCGTGGACTTCGAGCTGACCAAGGCACAGAAGGACATCCAGAAGGCGGCCCGCGACTTCGCCAAGGGCGAGTTCGACAAGGAGGTCGCCGCGGAGCTCGAGGCCAGGCACGAGTTCCCGTTCGAGATCTGGCGCAAGTGCGGGGAGCTGGGCTTCCTCGGCTTGTACTACCCGGAGGCCTATGGCGGCCAGGACTACGGGTGCTTCGAGAATGCGCTCGTCGTCGAGGAGTTCTGTCGCCGCGACTCGAGCATCGGCTCTGCGCTGATGTCGTGCGACTTCTCCTCCGAGCTCGTGCTCCGGCACGGCACCGAGGAGCAGAAGCAGCTCTACCTGCCGCCCATCGCCTACGCAGAGTCGATCTTCGGCGGCGCCTTCACCGAGCCGGACCACGGCTCCGACATCACCCGCATGGCCACAACCGCCGTCAGGGACGGCGACGAGTGGGTGCTCAACGGCGTCAAGACGTTCATCACGAACGGCGGCATCGCGCACCACTACGTCGTGCTCTGCCAGACCGACGACGAGGCCGGCTACAAGGGCCAGTCGATGATCATGGTCCCGGCCGACGCCGAGGGGCTCGAGATCGCCGACGTCGGCGCGAAAATGGGGATCCGCCTCAATCCCACCGGCGAGCTGTCGTTCAAGAACGTCCGGGTTCCCGCCGACCATCTGCTCGGCAAGGAGGGGCGCGGGTTCTACCAGGTCCTGGAGTTCTTCGACGAGAGCCGCATCGAGGTCGCCGCGCAGGCGCTCGGCATCGCCCAGGGCTCCTTCGATCGCGCCGTGGCGCACGCGAAGAGCCGTGAGCAGTTCGGCAAGAAGATCGGCACGTTCCAGGCCACGCAGCACAAGCTCGCCGACATGGCCACCAAGATCGAGCTGGCCCGCCTGATCACCTACAAGGCCGCCTGGAACTTCGATCAGGGTCGTGTCGATCCCAAGCTGGCATCCATGGCCAAGTACTACGCCGCGCAGATCGCGGTCCAGGTATGCGACGAGGCGATCCAGATCCTCGGCGGCTGGGGCTACATGACCGAGTTCGAGGTCGAGCGCTTCTACCGCGACGCGAAGATCACCGAGATCTACGAGGGCACGAAGGAGATCCAGAAGA
>JAHEIK010000330.1 GCA_024639415.1 Planctomycetota bacterium | reverse complement strand
TGCGGGTACGGGCGTTGCTCGGCACGATCGAGCCTGACGGCAGCAAGGTGGACACGACGAGCTTGACACTGCCGAGCACGTTGTGCGTCGGACACACGTAGTGGTGGCCGAGAACGTCCTGCACGACGTTGCACAGTGTCTCGAAGTTGCGCGCGCCGGCGTACGCCTCGTCCCCGATGAACTGCGCGGCGACCTGCTCTTGGCTCATGGCGTTGATGCCATCGGAGCACATGTCGAAGCTCACCTGCGACGGCGTCAGGTGGAACACGTTGAAGCGCGCTTCCGCCAAGTGCTTCTTGCGCAACTCGACCGTCGGGAAGGAGAGCAAGCGGACGGTCTTGATCTTGTGCGGTTCGTGCAGCGTGGCCTGCATGGTCGTGCCTCGTTCCGTTGGAATTGACGTCGAGTGGCGCGAACCGGGCGGTGGCTGCGTGTGGCCAGCCCCCCGCACGGGACGGCGTCCGCAGGCAGTATCGGCCCGCCTACGCCGGGGCGAAGAGGAGTCCGACCGACAGAATGCGGTGCTGACGCAGGCTGTGGATAGCCGCGCGCCGGGCCGCGGATAGGCCCCCAACTCCGGGCCGTCCCGGCGGGGCCGGACCATGCTCGACGGTCTCTCGGTACCCTGTCGCCGGACGGAGGTTCCGATGCATCGAATGCACGCCGCGTGGGTCGTAGTTTTCTTGACAGCACTGTGCGGTTCGCTCGCCGCCGATGAGGGCAAGGAGAATCCCGCCGCGCCGCCGGCCTACACCCCGAAGGTGTTCGCGCCATCGTTCCGGGACCAGGGCACGGCGGCCCTCGGAGCGGGCAAACACGACGAGGCCGTCGCGCTCTACCGCAAGTGGCTCGCGGCGGATCCGCAGGACGACACCACCTGGTACAACCTCGCCTGCGCACTCGCGCTGACCGGCAAGGAGGAGTCGGCGCTCGAGGCCTTCGAGACGGCCGTCGATGCAGGCTTCGACGATCTCGACCACGCGGAACGCGACATGGATCTTGCGTCCATCCGGGCCAGCAAGCGCTTCACGGCAGCCGTCGCGCGGGGTCGCACCAAGCAGGCGGCAGACGACCTGCCGGACATGGTGCGCCACACGCTGCGGACGGAGACGATCGGCACCTACATCGTCCTCTTGCCGCCGGACTACGAGGAAACGAAAGAGCGCTACCCCGTCGTGTTCATCCTGCACGGCAGCGGCTCGAGCGAGACCGGCCACGGCAAGGTCGCGGAGCACCTCGGGCGCGAAGGCGTGATCTACGTGGCACCGCGCGCCCTGTTCCCGCACCCGCAGGTCTTCCAGCAGCTCGGCCGTCCCGGCTGGACCGCGTGGCCGCCCATGGACGTGGAGACGCGCGCGGACGCACCGGAGCCGATGCGCCTCTACACCGACTGGATCCTGCGCTGCGCGGGCGACGTGGCGAAGCGCTACCGGGTGGCCGGCACGCGCATCCACGCCTGGGGCCACAGCCAGGGCGCCGGCACGGCCAACGTGCTGGCGGCGCTGCATCCGACGCGCGTGGCGAGCTACTTCGCCTACGCGGGCTACTACCCCGAGGAGTACGTCACCGACGCCTCCCTGGCAGCCCAGAAGGCCAACGGCATCCACGCCGTGCTGTGCCACGGCACGCAGGACAACATCGTGCCCTCGGCGCCCACACTGGCCATGAAGCCGCGCCTGGCCAAGGCAGGCCTCTCGCACGAGGTCCACATGGTGGACGCCGCGCACGGCATCACGCCGGACGTCCGTGCGCTCAGCAAGGCGTGGGTGGACAAGCACGTGCGCAAGAGCGCCAAGGAGCCCGTGAAGGCACCGCGCTGAGCGAGCGCTACTTGCTGAGGTCGATCACGCGTTTGATCTCGCCCGTGCCGTCGACCTCGATCTCCTCGTTGACCATGCCGCCGCCGGTGCCCATGTGCGAGCCGGAGCGGAGGCGGAAGCGCCCCGGCCCCAGGCCCGTCATCGTGAACGTGGTGCCGCTTCCGCTATCCGCCTGACGGTTGTACGTCGGCTTGCCGAGGCAGTAGGCGTGCAGGTACAAGCGCGGCATGGCGGTCCCCGGCTTGAGGACGACATCGACGGTCACCTTCGTCCCCTCGCTGACCTCGACGACGCCGAGATCCTGGTCCACGTTGCCGAAGGTGATCCCCTCCAGCACGACCGGCTGAAACGGCGCCGCGTCGAGCCAGACCGTCCACGTCCCGGGCTCAGGAAGCCCGAACTCGAGCCCCTGGCCGTCCCCACTGAGCGCTCCATTGACGATCTTCGCCGGATCGCCGGCGACCTTGCCCTTGTAGAAAGCCACCTGCAGGGCGCGTCGTCGACCCGGGTTGATGCGCGCCGTGAGTTTGCGCGCAAAGCGCAGTCTAGCCATCGCGCTCCGGACGACCTTGAGCCGCACCCCCTCGCGCGGCGCGCCAACGGTGACCCGACCGCCTGCGGACGCCGGCACGAGGCCCATGCCCTCCGCCCAGATCTCGAGCTTCCCGGTTCCGGGTACGCGTAGCCAGAACTCGCCCTTGTCATTCGTGATCGTCCAGAGCCCCTTCGGCGGGGGCGCGCCGCCGAGTCTCCCCATGCTGCGGAACGGGTCGCCGAAGTCCGGTCCGCCCGCGGTGAGGATGCGCAGGCCGCGGCGGTCGACGCCATCGGGCACCTCCACCACGCCGCGTACGAACCCGGCCTTGCTCGCGTCGAGCACGACCCGCGGCGGATCCTGTCCTGGGACGACGTCGACCGCGCGCGTCGAAACAAAATTGGCGACGTCGATGACGCGATAGCGCCCCGCAGGCAGAGGCTGCAGAACGCACTGCCCCTCGGCGTCGAAGCGCGCGAAGCCCCCCATCGCCGCCATGCGCAAGTGCCGGGTGACCCACGCCCCCTGGTCCTCATCCCACTGCTGCACCTGAACGCGTTGGCGGCGCTTGTCCTTGGGCGACTTGCCCGTCACGGCGATCGAGCCTGCGAGCGCCAGGTCCACGTCGAAAACCCACGGCTCCTGGGTCGTCGGCGCCGTGCGCTTCTCCCTGTAGGGCAGATAGCCCTGCAGGGACACGTTGAGCCATACATCCCCAGAGCCCGTCGGCGGTCGCCACGGAAAACGGATCTCGGCCTTCTCCTCGTCGACCTCGAACTCGGTGCGGTACATGGCGCCCAACTGGATGCCGAGTCCGCCGACGGGCGCCTTCTCCGTGATGGGCGGCAGCGCCGCCTTGCCGTCGATGCGGATGCGCAACGTGACGGGCAGCATCCGCCGCACGGTGCCATCGACCTGCGCGTCGCCCCGGGTGAGATCCACGCTTGCGATCAGCGATCCTCCCCACGGCTGCCCCTTCTCGCTGACACGCACCTCGACGAGGTTGTAGGGTCCGCCGCCGTAGAGGCCCTCGACACGAACCTTGCCTTCGGCGTTGGTCGGCGCAGGCGGAGCAACCGAGTTGTTGCCCTGGTTGACGACGTTGACGAGGAGCCCCTCCGCCGGATCCCCGTCGGCGAAGCAGACGGTGACATCGATCGTCCGCGGCGGTATGAAGTGGATCTCCGGCCCCTCGCTCTCGTCGGCCTTGCACCACAGACGCGCCATGGCGCCGTCGGGCGCGACGGCCATCCCGCCTGCATGGCCTGCGCTCCAGCCCGGAACCACCAGACGGCCGTTCTCGATGACGCCGGCCGTCGGAGGACTCTGCATGGCGCCGGCTTGCCCACGGACGGCGATGCGCGTGCCGTCCTTCGGCGCGGGCACGTCGGGGCCGTCCACCACGGGCCAGGAGAGCGTGCGCGCCTTCTGCAGCTTCACGGTTGTCTCCGCCATGCCGCGGCGCAGGCTCCCCTCCGCCGTCGCCGGAACGCCGTAGCGTCCGGTGCTGATCGGGTAGCCCTCTGCCGTCACGAACAGCGTCAAGCTGCTCTGCTGGCTGAGGCCGCGAAGCTCGAGGCGGCCGCCCTTGTCGGTTGCTGCGGGCTCGAGCGGCGGCACCAGGCTGGACCTGAAGTTGCCCGTGGGTACTTGCACGAGCTCCTGCGCGTAGACCCTGGCACCCTCGACGGGCGCTCCGCTGTCGTGATCGACGACGAGCAGCACGCCGATGCGCTCCGCGGGCAAATCGACATCGAGCACCTCCGGCTCCTTCTGTGGCAGCTTGACGAACGCCTCACCGCGTCCGGCACCTGACGCCGTCGCGAGGATGCGCCACGAGCCGGCGGGCAAGCCCTCGACGAGCGCACGGCCATCGGCATCGGCTTCCACCTTCGCGAATAGGGCACCCGGGCCACCACGCGCGAACAACAGCCAGATCGTGACCGGTCCCGTCGCGCCCGAGGGCAGCGCCGTGCGTAGATCGAGCGACGACGCGACGTCGAGGACCAGTGTGCCGAGGTCGATCTCTGGACCGATCGCCTCGGCCTGCGGCCAGCGTGGGTTGTTGCGCAACCCGACGTACCTGAGGAGCCCGTGACCTTGCGCACGCACGCGCAGGGCTGCCTGGAAGGAGTCGCCCATGGCCTCGCGCTCGATGACGATCTCGAATGCGCCATGCGCGTCGGTCGCCGTCTCGTGGGTGTAGGCCAGCGCCAGGTTGACGTCGACGGCGGCACCGATCGCCGGCGTCTCGTCGGGCAGCAGGACCTTCCCGAACACGCGCACAGCCGCCTCGGGCAGCGGCGGACGCGCGAGCGGCGACGTGGACATCGGTGCGCGCTGCGCCGTGAGCAGGCCAGGTGCCTTCTCTGGCTCCTGTCCATCGACTGCCTCGGGAGCCGGCCCAGGGTCGACCGGCGCGGGCTGGTCACCGGACTGCTTGGACCACCAGACGACACACCCGGCCGCGACGAGTGCCAGCAGCCCCCACCTCACCCACTTGGAC
>JAHEIK010000042.1:8892-15700 GCA_024639415.1 Planctomycetota bacterium | reverse complement strand
CGCAGGCGCCGGGCCAGCTTGGCCGACTCCTCGGATGCGCCGTCGAGCTTCTGTCCGCGCAGCGCGCCGGCCAGCTCTGCGGTGTCGGCGTGCCGCTCCAGCTCCGCAAGCATGGCGCTCGTGAGCTTCTCGCCACCTGCGCCGAGCATCTCGGCGAGCTTCTCGGCCTCGCGGGCGCGCTTCTCGAGCTCTTCGAGGACGTCGCGTGCCGACTTGTCCTTCTGGAGGTTGCCCATCTTCTGGGCGCTGTCCTTGAGCTTCTCCTT
Source organism: Planctomycetota bacterium (assembly GCA_024639415.1). Classification (GTDB taxonomy): domain Bacteria; phylum Planctomycetota; class PLA2; order PLA2; family JAEUHO01; genus JAHEIK01. Next base: position 15,434 of record JAHEIK010000042.1, on the reverse strand, counting down.
CAGTTGCTCGAGCTTCTTGCGCTCCTCGTCCGAGAGACCCTTCTCCAGTTGGTCGAGGGTCTTGGCCTCCTCGTCGAGGGACTCGCCGACGGCGGCCGCCTGCTCGGTGGCGTCCTCCGAGGGAGGCGCCATGGCGACGGCCGGCAGGCCGAAGAACGCGACGAGCAGGAAGGCGAAGGGGGCGACGATGCTGGATGGCGCGGCGCGCACCGGCACGGCTTCATCGAGCTTGGCCGCCGCGGCCTCGAGGGCTGCGTGAGCACGACGGAGATGGAGTTCGGCGCCCGGACCACGCGCAGGGTCGCGCGCGAGGCTGTACGCGGAGACGAACATCTCCTGCGTGCCGCTGCGCTCGTCGAAGAGCGCCAGCGCAGCCGTGTGCCCCGGCTCGCGCAAGCGTGCCCACAGGGCGCAGCCGGCGATCCACAAGACGACGGCCACGAGAGCCGCCGGGAAGACGGCGCGAACGATGATGGGGAGTTCGGTGACGCCCGAGAGCCATGCCGCTCCGAGCCCGAGCACGGCAAGGCCGAAGAGGGGCAGGGCCGTCAGACGCAGGGCGTCGAGCCAGCGCGCCGTCCAGATGCGCCGCTCGACGCGACGCGACAGCCCCAGGAAGGGGGCAGCCGCGTCCTCGGAGCGGGAGCTGGCCGGGCTGGGATCAGCGTGAATCATGGATACGTGCCTTACGCTAGTGGATCGGACGGATTAGAGCTTGTCCAGAAGCCTGCGAACGCGGCGTTCGACTTCGGGGTCCTTGGTCTCTCGGAGGGCGGTCAGCAGTGCCTGCTTGGCCATTTCGCCGAGGTCCTCGAGCTGGCTGGTCGCCGTCTCGCGCGTCTCCCAGCTGGGATGGCCCAGGTCGCGAACGAGGCCGCGGAGTCGGACGCGCAGGACTTCGGGAACGATCGGCGTCGGAACGATGACGTCGACGATGTCACGCACGGGGACCTTGAGCGTGCCACGCGCGGTCTCGATCGGGACGACGAGCTCGCGCAGCTCGCCGGTGATGTGGCCGCCGCCCCAGACGTCGGCTCGGAAGCGCAGGTTCTCACCCGGCTCGGGGCGCGCGCCGTCGAGTTCGTTGTGGAGGAGGCGGATCTGCGAGGGCGGCTGGGGCACAGTCCCTCCGGGGGCGAGGAAGTGCAGTGCATCGAGATCGATGCGGCCGACGAAGAGGTCTCCGCCCGCCAACACGAGGTGGGGGTGGATGAGCTCGTCGGACGCGTCGTCTTGACCGGGACGCTTGCGTCGCACGGCGATGACGCGCCGCACCTGGTGGGGGTGGAAGGTGATCGTTCCGAAGAGATCGCTCTTCATCTCGAAGGCGTCGTCCCGCAGGAAGGCGCGGAATCGACTCTCGTCCGTCAGCTCCACCCAGTACCCGGGCTGCTCGTCGCCCGCGAGGTACAGGCGCCGCAGCTCCTCGATCGCGATCTCCATGCCGCCCCATTGCGTGGCCACCCGGAACGCCTCCGTCTGCTTCTGGGTGCGCAGGCGATTGCCCTCGAAGGTCTCGACGAGATACGCGACGTCCGGGCCCTCGCGCGGCTGAGGAGGGACCGCTTCCCCGTCCGCATCCTTCTTCGCGCTCAGGTCGCGCAGGACGAGACGGTCCACCTTGGCTACGTCGAGGTCGATGGCCATGCCTGAGGACATCTCGAAGCGCAGGTCCTTGGCCTCGATCGTCCCGACGAGCTTCTGGCCGTCGCGGAGATGCACGCGCGGCTCGAGCGACTTGTGGCGTTCCCCGACGATGGCGGCCACCCGCTCGAAGGGCACGGTCACACGCCCGTGTGCCGTCGCCACCTCCAGGCGCGAGCACGATGCCGTGCCCTGCAGGAGCGTGCGCTCGGAGAAGGCCAGCTGGTCCATCGACGTGGGCTCGACCTCGAGCACCTGACCGATGGAGGGCAGGCTGGCGTCGCTCCCGCCTCCGCGGCTGCGCGTGTTGATGAGGGCGCGCTTGACGTCCTTGGGCAGGTCGCGGGTCCAGCGCCGGCTGCGGAACGGCTTGAAGTGCTTATCGAGCGCCTTCGGGGACGGTGTCCCGGCCTGGGTCAGGACCATGCCGCCGTGTGCGATGGCAATGCTGCCCTTGCCGGGCAGCTGCACGTTGTAGTGGAACTGCAGCTGCTGATTGTTGTTCGTGACGACGACGGACGGCTTGACCCTGCTGGACGAGCCGCAGAGCTGATAGATCGTGGCGCCTCGAATGGGGTTGGTCAGCAAGCCCGCTACGCCGCTCTCCTTCTTCTGTAGAGCGCCCGCGGCGGAGCGGCCCTTGTTCGTGACGACGCTCTGGTAGCGGTAGTTGAGCTGGCCGTAGATGATGAGGGCGACCTGGACGGGCTGCGCGCTCGTGTTGGTGAGCATCTCGACGACGCGCACGCCGGCTTGTTTGCGGTCGATCTTGAAGCGGCGCTGGACCTCGATCGTTCCGATCCGGCCTTCGAGGACGTACTCGTTCCCGCTCGGGGTCATCAGGCGCCGCTGCGCGGTCAGTCCCTTGCGGTTGATGGTGAAGCCCGAGTACAGCCAGCCGTACTGCGTCTGGACGCGCCCGTAGGTGTCGCACGTGTAGGCGAAGCCCGTGGAGTCTGCGAGGGCCCTGTAGCTTGCAGGTACGAGCTTCTCGTTGGGACCCGCAGCGGCGGGGCCGCCCGCTGCCAGGAGGCCCAGAGCCAGCAGGCAGACCGGGAGCAGGTGGCGGGCCCGCGGCAGGCGGCGACGAGTCGCTCTGGTCGTGTGCGCAGGCATCACTTGCTTCCCTTCGCCGTCGGCTTCTCCGGCGGAGCCTTCTTCGGGGCGGCCTGCTTGGGATCGGCCTTCTTGGGATCGGCTTGCTTGCCCTCCGGGGCGGGCTGCTTGGGCGCGGCCTCTATGGCTGCGCCCTTCGCAGGTCCGTCCTTGGGAGGCGCGTCCTTCGCCGGCTCCTGCTTGGGGGGCTCGTCGTCCGTGCCGTTTGCGGCAGCTTCCTCGCCGGGTTTCGCGTCCGGCTCGGGCTCCGGAAGGGGCTCGAACCAGCGGTAGCCGTGCAGGTGGAGGACGGGGGCGCGGCACATGCCGTACGGCGTCCGCAGGGAGATCAGTCGTTCCTGCAGGCGGCCGCGCAGCTTCTCCCCGCTCTTGAGCGTGAAGTCGAACTCCGGCTGGCCGCCATCGTCGTCATCGCTGCGATCGAAGCGTCGCAGCTGCTCGAGCTGCAAGGGCGTGGTGCCCGCGAGCGTGTCGGCGCGGAGGCGCTCCTCCGTGATGTGGCCAACGAGGTAGCACTCACCGGACAGGCGTGCATGGGTCGTGGGGGGGCCGGCCGGCTCGCCGTCCTCGTTCTTCGTCATGGGGACCGTCACACGGTTGCGGTTCCACGCGGCGATGGACCCGGGCTCGACCTGTACCGCTCCGAAGCGCAAGCTGTTCAGCTGCATGGCGCCGCCCTGGATCGTCACGGGCAGCTTGGAGCCGTTGAGCAGCAGGATCCAGAGGCCCGGAACCGGCTCGCGCATGTAGTCGATGCGGATGACGTGCCCGAGCGGGATGACCAAGTCGCCCCAAGGCGTGACCGCGTCCAGCTGCCCGTCCGCTCCCTTGGCGAGGGCCAGTTTGGTTCCGTCGAGCTGGGTCAGGAAGGCGTCGGCGGCCTCTTTGATCTTGCCGTCGTCCTTCGTGGCGGGCAGGAAGAGCGCGTCGATCCCCGTGGGGTCCAGCGGGATCTCGAGCCCTGCCTTGGTAGAGAAGACGAGGCCCTCGGCCACGACCTCGCCTGCGAGCACCTCGCCGTCGCGTAGGTACAGGCGCATCGTGCGTCCCAGGTTGGCACCCCCCAGCAGGATGGCCACCTCGTCGAAGTCGACGGTGGCTTCGCCGAGACGCGTCTGGACCGTCACGGTCTCGCCGACCACGGTCCCCTTCAGGGGCTTGTCGCGCTCGATGAGGACGACCGACTCTGCGCCACGCTCGACGTCGTAGGCCTGAGCGACCTCCTTGATCTGCGTGTCGGCGGCCACGGCCTTCGTCAGCGCTGCGGCCCCTCCGCCAGAGCCCTGGTGATTCACGAGGGCGCCGCGGACGGCGGACGGCAGACCGGCGGCCCACTTGCGGTCGAGGAAGGGCTTGAACTCGGCCTGCAGCAGCTTGCCCACGGGGGGGCCGTTCCAGCGGCGCTGCGCGACCGAGTGCAGGACGGCCGCCGTCTTGCCGGCACCGATCTTGACGACCCAGGTGAACGCGAATGTGCGGTTGTTCTGCACCGATACCTGCGGGACGACCTTGCTGCGGGCGGTGCGGAGCTGGAAGAGCACGCCGGGTCGCGACCCGCCGCCGTGCACGGCGATGACGCCCGTCTCGCGCTTCTCGAGAGCGCCGTTGAGCACGCCACGACCGAGATCGGTGACGACGGTCTGGCAGCTGCTGCCGAGCATCGACTTCACTTCGAGGGTCACCGTGACGGCGCGGCGGCTCTTGTTGTGCAGGACCTCGACGTAGCGGGCGGCGCCTTTGGCGAGGTCGAGGCGGACGCGGCGCGTGATGCCGATATCACCGATGGCGCCCGCGAGCACGAACTCCAGTCCGTCCTTGGTCTGCATGGGGGGCTGGCTGGCCCTGAAGTCGCCGCCGTTGACGCGCAGGTTCATCGCCCCATCGAAGCAGTCGTTGGTGCCGTCGCGGATGACGCCCTGGTTGTTGGGGTCCCAGTTGAAGCCCAACTGGTCGCTGCGATTCATCTGGCCCGCGGCCAGCGGACTGAGCTTCTCCTTCGCCGCTGCGTCCGGGCCCAGTGCGAGGAGGAGGGCCGCCAGGCAGGCCGTGGCGGTCAGGAGCGCAGCGCTCCGCCGTCTGGGGCGCCTCCGGCTGGGGCCGGGCACTCCGGGCGTACGGTCGTTCCGGCCCATGCAATCCTCCGCGCGTAGGTCGCGTGCTACCTACCTTCCAACGGATCGTAGCCGCCTTTGTGCAATAGGTTTGTCAGACCTGCCAATCGCGGGCGCTGTCTCCAGGGTAGACGCCGCCCGAGGGCACCTTCCTGCGGATCCGGCGGCGGAGCGCGCCTGTCGCCCAAGGAGAACGCTCCAATGCGGTGTGGACGCAGTCCGCCGTCTGCATGCTGCAACGACCTGCGCTGAGGGTGGTTCGCGCAGCCCGCCGAGCAGGCCGCCCGCTAAGAGGGCGAGGGTGCAGGGGGGTAGCGGCTACGTGCCGCCTGTTGGACACTGCAGGGGAAGGGGGAGCACATGGCGAGGCAGGAAGACGGAGCGGGCGCATGGGACGAGGTCGAGGTCCTCGCCCGCACGTGGACGGTGCAGTATCGCTGCTGGTGGAGCGTCCACTACACGACGGGGATCCTGGCTGCGGTGGCCGGAGCCATCGCGGCGACCGGCAGTGGGACGGTCCTGTGGGGCTCGGTTGCGTCGGTGTGTGCGGCGCTGATCACGTTCCTGGGGCCGCTCAAGAAGGCCACGCAGTACTACCACGCCCACCACGCGCTGAGTCAGGTGTTGCTGGAGGCGCGGCACGGGCTGCTCACCGACAGCCAGTTTGCCGCTCGCGTCGGCGAGGCACGGCGGTACGTGCTCGGGACCGAGATCGTGGTCACACCCACACCCGAACTCGAGGAAGGAGCCTGAGAGGGCGCCGACCCTGGCGGTGAGGCCTGCGGCAACGAAGCTGCGCTCAGATGCCCAGAGCCTGCGCAGCGCGCTCGTACTGCTGAGGCTGCACGTAGACGACGTAGCCGAAGCTGCCCTTGCCGTCCGTGATGCCGCTGGACGCATAGACATTCACACCTGCCTCGAACAATTTCTCGTGAATGCCCGCGAGAGCGCCGAGCTCGTCGTCGCCGCGCACCAGCAGGGCCGGGTGCGGGCCGTCCAGCGAGAAGCCGGAGGACTCCGCGGCGTGTGCGAGCTTGGCCTCGTCTTCGGGGAACAGGGTGAACTGCGTGCGCGTCGGCCCTGCGGGGACGGCTGTGAAGGCGAGCAGATTCACGCCGAGGCCGGCGAGGTGCGCGAGGACGCGATGACCCTCGCCGGGCTCGTCCTTGACCGTGACGTAGTAGTAGGTGGAACGGCTGACGGTGATGGGCATGGCGGTGCTCCTCCAAAAACGGCGGCGCGCTGCACCTGCACATCCTCACGTGGCATGCCACGCGGCGCGGCCCCCTGGAGAAGCGGCTGTAGGCCGTGTCGCGTGTCGCGGGGTGGGCAGGAACCCACAGGCGCGTGCGGACTCACCCGCGGCAGCAGCCCTCAGCGGGGCGCGTCAGGCGGGGATGTACGGCATGCGCTCGTGTCTTGCGCCAGACGCTCGCATGCACAATCCGGCGCGGTCCAGTGCTACGTACGCAAGCGGAACGAGACGCCATCGGACGAGGTCGGCGGGCTGGACGGGGAGTGGAAGGCCGATGAGGAGGACGTGTCGTGGATTTCCACTCGAGGACGACGAAGCGGCCTGATCACGCCCGGCCCAGTCCGCCGTACGTCCCAATGCAGAGGACTGCTTACGCACCGCGCTGGCGAGCGATGTCCCTCGCGCTAGCGAGCGAT